>JAXGUU010000482.1:0-2882 GCA_040774145.1 Anaerolineae bacterium | reverse complement strand
GAGGACTCCGTGGTTGGGGAGATCGACGAGCTGCCGGATCCCGCAGAGCAGTTTCTGACGCTGAGAAGCCCGCGTCTACGAGACGGGCGTGAGGTCACCTATTTGCTGGCCGAGACGAACACGGTGCTCTATCCGTGGAACCGAATTCATTGTGTGGAGATCATGCCAACGGAGGATGATGAACAGGTCGTTACCTTCATCCGTGACTAGTCAGGAAAGCCATCCGCTCGTCTTGGTGGTTGATGATGAGCCTCGGATCATCCGTTTCGTCCGCATCAACCTGGAGATGGAGGGGTTCCGCGTCATCGAGGCCGCCGATGGGCTTGAGGCGCTGACCCAGGTCCGCGAGAAGATGCCGGATATGGTACTTCTTGACGTGATGATGCCCGAGATGGATGGGTTCGAGACGCTGCGGATGATCAGAGAGGTCTCCAGTGTGCCGGTGATCATGCTGACCGTGAGGAGTGCGGAGGAGGACAAGGTCAAGGGGCTCGACCTTGGCGCCGACGACTACGTCACCAAGCCGTTCAGCCCACGGGAGCTGGTGAGCCGCGTTCGCGCGGTTCTGCGCCGTTTCCAGGCCGTCTCGCCGGCCGAAGCCTCGGTGCTGGACATCGACGACTATCTCAGCATCGACTTCAACACGGCCGAAGTGATCGTGCAGGGTGAACGCGTGAAGCTGCGGCCCACAGAGCTGCGTCTCCTGCGACACCTGGTCGAGAATGCGGGGTGGACGGTGCCGCATGCCACGTTGCTGTCCCGCGTGTGGGGATACGAGTACAAGGACGAGATCTCCTACCTGCGACTCTATGTGAACTACCTGCGGAAGAAGATCGAGCCCGATCCCTCGAACCCTCGGTACATCCTCACCGAACGTGGTATGGGATACAGGTTTGTCGATTTTCGGAATCGCGCCTAGGCACTGGCGACGCATCCTTCTCGTGGCCTGGTTGCTGGCCGCTTGTTCATCGGCCTCCCTCGACGAGACGCCGATGATCACGGCCACCGACGAGGTGGTCGCGACGCCCTTCGTGCAGCCCACGACCATCGACGTGGTGCCCGACACCTACGACCCGTTAGCGGCTTTCCCGGCATCGGTGCCCGCACCCGCCCCGCCCTATCCTCCGAGCATTGTTGAGGTTGTCCCGCCACGTGGGGCGGAGGTGCCGCCGGACACCCTCCTGGCTTGGACCTTCGATCGCCCGATGGATCCGCAGAGCTTTCAGGACGTGTTCCGGCTGGCGCCTGCGTCAGGAGCGACGCTCACGTGGCAGGATGACCGGCGCGTGAACCTGATCCCGGAGGGACTGGCGCCTGCCACACGCTATGTCGCAGGGGTTGCGATGGCGCAGCCGTCGCAGGACGACCCGCAGACGCCGGCGCCCGGTGTCACGGTCGACGGCATGGCCCTCAACTCGCTGACGCGCTTCGTCCACGAATCAACCGTGGCGTTCAGCACGCTGGGACCCCTTCGCGTCACCTCGATCAGCCCCGGCGACGGTGCGCAGGACGTGCGCGCGGACACCCCGATTGTGCTGACCTTCAACCGTGCCGTGGTCTCGGAGGCGTGCATCGGTAGTGAGGCGGATTCGGCGCGCTGTCCCGACGTGCCGCTGATGGTCTCGCCTGGTGTCATTGGGCGGGGCACTTGGCTACACACGTCGATCTACCGGTATGATGTTCCCGCAGGGTGGGTTACCGGACAGCGCTACGTGCTCTCGCTCAACCCCCCAGCAAGTAGTGAACCCGTAGCGACGCCGTCGGCTGGATCCGCCGCGGTGGATGGTGCGACGCTGGATGCGCCGGTGACGTGGGCCTTCGACACGGCGCGCCCTCACGTTGTTGACCTCTGGCCTCCATCCGGGACACCGAACGTGGCGCTCGCCGTATCCATCGGCGCTCACTTCGGCACACCGATGGACCGGGCGGCTTCTGCGGCAGCGTTCAGCCTTACGGGACCGAGCGGTGAGTTGATGGCAGGGTCGGTGCGGTGGTCCGATGGTGACGCGACACTGACTTTCACGCCTTCGGAGCCCTTGGCTCCCGACTCGACCTACATCGCGCGGATCGACCAAGGTGCCCGTGCCATCGACAGTACGCCCCTTGAGCTGACCTATGTCTGGTGGTTCAGCACCGTTCCTCCTCCGCAGCTTGTCGAGGTCCGCACAGCTGAGGGGCAACTCCTGCAGCAGGACGATCCGGAGCAGGTGGCATCGCTGCCCCTCCGGCTTCGGTTTGACGGTGGCTTCGATGGCGACCACCTGCAGGACGCCGTGCGTGTCTCGCCCGACCCCCTCGATCGTGAGGTCTTTGCGCTCTACGACGAGGAGTCCGGCGTGATGAACGTCTCCTGGCGTCATCTCCCGGCGACCGGCTACTGTCTCAGCTTGGACGCATCGACGGCCGACCGCTATGGTCAGGCTCTCGCGCCGACGAAGCCCTACTGCCTGGTCACCGAGGATCTACCGCCTAGCTTCGAACCTGTGGCCCTCAGCGGTCGCGATCTCGTCGCTCGATCGGTCTGGGGTGCGCCCGATGCGTTGACCCTCGACGCCGGGTCCGCGCCCGAGATCACGTTCCTGGCGACCAACGTACCCTCCGTGCAGTTTGAGCTCGAGGCCGTGGACCTGGACCGTATCCTCCTGCCCGAGCCCGTGAACGGGAGCTCTGTGCGAACTTGGACGCAGTCGTTTGATCTGGCGCCCAACCGGACCGAGCCGGTGACGGTGACCCTACAGCCGGCTTCCATGCCGCTGCGTCCAGGTCTGTACAACCTGGCCTGGCGTGTGACCGCGACGGGCGACGAAGGCGAGGTCCGGATCGCGCTTGTGGATCGGTCGGTGACGCTCAAACTCTCGGGGTCGGAAGCCCTGGTGTGGGTC
>JAXGUU010000481.1:0-2912 GCA_040774145.1 Anaerolineae bacterium | reverse complement strand
CAGGAACCGCTCGGCAAGGATCTGTGTCGGGTAGAGCGGCAGTGACTTGCCGGTCTCCTGATAGAACTGGTCGGCGACGGTGTCCAGGACGTAGTCCGTCAGCCCCTTCTGCATCCCACCCACGCCGATGGCGCCGCCGCCCTCGCCTACCAGCGTCTTGACTGCCACGAAGATACCCTTGGATTCCTCGGTCTTCTTGGCTAGACCGCTCGCGTAGAAGGTGTGGAGGCTCTCGCGGCGCCCGATCCCAGCCTTGCGCTCCTTGTCACTGACCATCTCCCAGGCCTCCGGGTCGCCCAGCGCCAGTGCACCCACGAAGGAGAGCAGGTGCGACTTGCCCGACCCGAACTCGGCCTGAATCCAGTAGCCCTGCCCGATGGGGTTGTCCTTCCGCCCGGGCGTGTAAGGCGCCGCCATATGGCGGAGGATGTCGTTGAGGAAGGAGCGCACGGGATCGATCAGGAACTCCTCGACCGTGCGCAGCTCCGGACGGCGGGCTTGGCGCGCTTCGGTCGCGCCACCATCGGCCCAGATGTGGTTCTCGACCACGTAGACACTGATGATGTCGGACGGGACCGTGGTGATCTCGTTAAGGGGTCGGCGCTCGAAGAGGCTCGATTTAGCCATCGGACAACTCCCATAGATGGTTGTCGGCGATCAGGTTCGCGGTCAGGATGCGGTGGAAGCGAGCATCGGCATCCTGAAAGAGCGTGATCTGATCCCCGCGCCGCCCTCCGGGCAGCAGCAAGAGCACGTGTTTACGATTCGAAGCGGAGATGCGGAAGATGGACAGATCGAGATGGAAGGCGAAAAGCATCTCGATCTGCTTGACGATCAGGAAATCCGGCTCAGCCAGCAACCGGTTCAGAAGCGCGCCCAACTCCTGGTTCAGCCGGCTCTGCACGGCGTGCGGGCGGCGCGCTTCCTGAGCGACGAGTCCCCTGAGGTCCGCGTCGCCGATGTTGCCCAGGAGCGCTGCATTGAGGTTCACGGGCGCCGGAAAGGGCGTATCGTCGGGCATTCTGGCGTAGGTCAAATCCTCGTGCTCGAAGCGCGCCAGCGCCGCATAGCTGCCAAGCACCCCATACAGGTGGCGCCCGATCTCAAACTGCAGCTTCTCTCGCAGCTCACTGATGATCTGCGGACCCGTGAACGTCAAGGGACGCCTCCATTCGGTCGCTCGCGAAGGACAACGGCCTCTCGGTCCGCGGTCTCGAAATAGTGTTTCAGGGCTCCCTGCGGATCGAGCGCGAGGGTGAACTGGCGCACCGTGTCGATCTCGCTGACCTTGGCGATCGTGCCCAGATCGCGCAGGTTGTAGAGCTGCCGCCGCATCCAGGCGCGGTCCCAGAGCAGCCAGCGGTGCAGCGGTCCCTGCTCGAGCGCCCCAAAGGGGTAGATCCCGGGCTCGGGGAACTCAGCCAGAAGCACGTAGAGAAAGGCGGGCAGCTCGCCGCTCTGGAGGCGGAAGGAGATGCGGGCGTCGTCCACGCTGACGGAAGGGAGCAAAGGGTAGGTGTTGAGCAGCGCCTGCACGATCTTCCTCTCGGAGGCCGGCTTGATATCGGGCAGAGATTGCCGCAGGAAGGCACGGAGGGCTTCGCGCTCGATATGCCCCACGGGCAGCGCGGGCCAGACGAGATCCTCGGCGACCTGCCTGGCCAGCGGCTCCGCCTTGAGGACGTGGTAGAAGAGCACGGGTCCCAACGCGGCCTCTGAGCAGCGGGCGGCGTAGTAGGTCAGTGGTGTATCCAGCCGCTCGTCCGGATAGTAGCGGTTGAGGATATAGTTGGCCCGCCGCACCCGGGTGGACTCCGAGTTGTAGGGCAAGCTCGCCTGGAGGTGCTGCTTGAAGGCCGCCAGCGACTCAAAACGCGCCGCCTGCGGCAGGAAGGTCAGGGCGTTGGCGACCTCGTCATTGGCATAGGTGCGCACCTCCGGCGCCTCCGCCGGTTCGGAGGGCAGCTGGAAGAGCGCGGGCTGGGCGGCATCGGGTTTGGGCAAGGGAACCTCTCCTGACGGTATTCGGGCGTGCAGTCGATGCACAAGCGCAAGCAGCACCGCGGTCGCCTCACCGATGCCCTCGACGGCGCTCAGCTTCTCGGGCCGGGCGGCGATCACGCTGTCCAGGTCACCGAAGGCCGCGAGGAGGCGCTGCGCCAACGGCGCGACGTCGCGGCGCGGGATGGCGAAGGTCAGCAGCAGCTCCAGCAACTCAGCATCGGAGAGCGTCGCCGGGCTCGCCAGGAAGCGCGCACGCAGTCGCGCGCGGTGCCCTGATCCGGAAGCGGTCTCTGTCATCGTCTGTCACTCCACGGGGATTCTAGCACGGATAGCGCAGCGCCGCAATCTGCGCGCCGGCGGTGGTGCGGCGCAAAGATGCGTGAGACCGGGCGGGTATGGGCTATGTCGTTGCCAAGGGGACTCCATCCCCTTACGGGGATTCACGTACATTGACCGTGGTGTAGATGCCTGCTGCCAAGGATGTCCACGTCAAGTCTCCAACCCCTCGCGGGGATTGCCTGCATCCAGACTCGGAGCCTGGCCAGCTCATATCCGGGTGAACCAGATGTCTCCAACCCCTCGCGGGGATTGCCTGCCTCCGGACACGACCTGACGACCTGGCGTTTCGTGCACCGGGTTGAGTCTCCAACCCCTCGCGGGGATTACCTACCTCCAGACAAGCTGCGAATGAACCAAGGAGGCGCTCGCGTTGAGTCTCCAACCCCTCGCGGGGATTACCTACCTCCAGACCCCAGTTTGCATACGGGAGAAAAACGGCCCTCCGGGCGCGCTCCGGCGAGATTTCGGCAGGTGTTTTTGCCACCTGCGTCTGTCGCCAAGATGATCGCTTTTTTCGCCCTTTTGACACGCCTTCCAACCCTTCTCTATCCATCCGGAAGGGGCGGGAT
>JAXGUU010000480.1:0-2940 GCA_040774145.1 Anaerolineae bacterium | reverse complement strand
TGGCCTCCTTGTCCCTACTTTCTTTTTCCTGTTGGGGGGGACATCCCACCGGCGCTTTCTCCCTTATAGGACGCATACCCCCGCCCGGAGGTTCCATCGGTGACACGATGCGGGCGAGGTTCACATGAACCTCGCCCGGCATAGTGTACTCGTGATCTTCTGTTTCGCTCACGGCAGCGGATCGATCCTGAAGCTGTGACAGAAGCGGTTCTCGGGGTCCCACGCCGCCTTGAGCGCCCGCAGTTGCTGCAGCGCCTCGGGGCTGAACCCGTCGGCGCGGCGTTCGTGGGCCTCGTCACCCTCCAGGAAGTTCATGTAGGCGCCACGGATGGCGGGGCCCAGCGCCTCCTTCATCGCGGCGATGTGAGCGCGAGCGGCAGCGCCGATCTCCGGCGTTGGCGTGATCGAGACCAGCTCCAGGAGCGGCTCGGCGTCGCGGCTGCTATACGCGGCGCGGCCCGCGTCGCCCCGCGACACGGCGCCACCGATATGGCGCACCTCGGTCATCACGATGAGCGGTGGTCCGCCCTGGGGCACCGTGAACCGCATCAGCGTCTCGAGCGTGGCGTCGTCGAGCTCGCGCAACCAGGCCCCACTGACGACTGCCGGCGAGGGATCCTCGGGGTCCTGACTGATCATCGCCGACTGCGAGAAGGGCAGCGGGCCGAACATGTCGATCGCCGGCGCGCGCCAGGCCCGCCAGTCGTCGATCAGCGCCGCGCCTGCCTCCAGGTCGCCGGTGTAGCAGCCCCGCACGACGGCGAAGCTCTTGCCGCGCAGCGGCTCGGGCACGATCTCCAGCGGCGGGACGTTCAACAGCACGATCGATGAGCTCATCTCCTCGGGCAGCGTCGCGATCCAGTCACGATGGCGCGCCGGCACGTCGCCCGCCATCCTCCACCGGATAGAGCAGGTTGCCGGCGTAGACCGTGTCGACCGGGTAGAGCACTGTGCCCTTGATCGACAACTCCAACGGTGCGCCGCAGTGCGCGCGCACCTCCGCCGTATACTCCCTCAGTGCATCCATGCCTGACTCCTTGGCTGACAGGGCCGACGCCATGCGTGGCCCTTAATATAGAAGATATTCATCTATATAATACTCCCGCGACGCAATTTGTCAACATGGATAGAGATGGGCCGGCCGCGTGGCCCACAGCAAACTCAGCTCGTAGCCCCACTCGTCTGCGAGGGGCCCCGTCCCAGGGCGTCGGACGCGGCAACGCCTCCGCCGGAGGCCATGACGACAGGCCCGGAACCCGCTCCGGGCCTGTCTGAACGCCACCATCGCCACGGGCGGGTAGGCTACCCCTCCCGCTGCGTCTCCAGCATCTCGCGGATCTTCTCCTCGGTCAGGTGCATCCTGTGGTGATCGTGGGCGTGCTCGTGCACCATCCGGATCAGCGTCATCTCGTCGTCCGCCGTGATCGTCCCGCTGCACGCCGGACAGGTGAATGCGTGCTCAGTCATCGTCTTTTCTCCTTACCGCTTAGTGAATGGATCATGAAATATAGACGATGTCGATCTTTCAAATCTTACCGCACGGCCCTCCTTGACCTGTGCCCGACGCCCCCTATAATCGCCGCGGAGGTCACGATATGGACCCAATCACACGCATTGTCATCGTGGGCGCGGGAGCGATGGGCGCGGTCTACGCCGCCAAGCTCGCACAGGCTGAGGGCCTCAGCGTCACCTTTCACGCGCGCGGGCCGCGCTACGAACGGCTGCGCACCGGCGGCGTCACCGTCAACGCTGCCCGCCTCGACATCCCCGTCGTCCACCCGGACGACGCAGCCGATCCCGCAGACCTGATCCTGGTAGCCGTCAAGGATCGCGATCTGCCTGGGGCCCTCCCCGACCTGCGCAACATCGTCGACGAGGAGACCCTCTTCCTCTCGGTCATGAACGGGCTCGACAGCGAGGCGGCGATCGGCGCCGCCTACGGCGCATCGCGTGTGCTCTACGCCATCGCCGTCGGCATCGACGCCCTGCGCGAGGGCGGCGCGGTCACCTACACCACGTCGGGCAAGCTCATCTTCGGCGAGGCCGACAACCGCACGCTCACCCCACGGGTGCGCGCGGTACAGGCTCTACTCGACCGAGCCGGGCTGGCCTGCGAGACGCCGGACGACATGATCCGCATGCTCTGGTGGAAGTTCATGGTCAACGTGGGCGTCAACCAGGCCTCCGCCGTGATGCGCGCGCCCTACGGCATCTTCCACACCTCGCCGGAGGCTCAGGCGCTGATGGAAGCGCTCATGCGTGAGGCCATCACGCTGGCCCAAGCCGAGGGCGTCGACCTGCGCGAGGACGACATCGCGGCGTGGTACCGCTACCTCAACACCCTCTCCCCCGACGGCAAGACCTCCATGCTCCAGGACATCGAGGCGGGGCGGCCCACCGAGGTCGAGAGCTTCGCCGGGAAGGTCGTCGCACTCGGCCAAGCGCACGGCCTCCCCACCCCCGTCAACCAGACCGTCCTGCGCATCATCCGCGTCCTGGAGCAGCACGCCCGCTAGCCGTCGCCGCCGATCACGCAGTCACCCCCACCACGCGCCCCGCTCAAGGACGTTCTGGCGTCCTTGAGCGGTTACCCACCTCAAGAGCCATCAAAGGTTGCTCAGCGGCGTACTCCCGTCTGACCACCGCCCAAGGCCCGCGGACGGCCCTTGGGCGGGATGCCGCGCTGCAATAACGCAGCCGCCCCCACCGCCAGCCCCGCTCAAGGACGTGCTGGCGTCCTTGAGCGGTTACCCGCCTCAAGAGCCATCAAAGGTTGCCCGGCGACGTCCTCCCGTCTGACCACCGCCCAAGGCCCGCGGAAGGCCCTTGGGCGGGATGCCGCGCTGCAATAGCGCAGCCGCCCCCACCACCAGCCCCGCTCAAGGACGTTCTGGCGTCCTTGAGCGGTTACCCGCCTCAAGAGCCATCAAAGGTTGCCCG
>JAXGUU010000479.1:0-2940 GCA_040774145.1 Anaerolineae bacterium | reverse complement strand
GGTCAACTCCTACGTTCAGAGACGTGTGGCGTTCCACAGCGTCGATCCTCGTGAGTTGGGACAGGAGCGCTACGTGCGCCTCATCGTCGAGCGACTGCTCGCCGCCATCCGGCCCGACGACGCGGCGGGCGAAGCGCCGCTGCTGCCGATCCTCAACCGCTACAAGCCCAAGGGCTCCACAGCGGAGGTCGACTTCAAGACAACGCGACCGTGCTTCGTGACCAACTACAGTCATATCAACCTGGTCGCCGCCGACACGGCAACGTGGGAGCAATCGGCGGCCTTCTGGTTGGAGGCCGCGGTGGTGAAAGGCAACGTTCAGTTCTACGCGCGCAACGACCAACTTGGCCTCATCATCCCCTTCGAGTACCTGGGCACGCGGATGCACTATCAGCCGGACTTCCTGGTACGGTTAGCGGATGGGCAGACGTTGATCCTGGAGATCAAGGGGTGGGAGAGTGAGGAGGATCGTGTCAAGCACGAAGCGGCGCGGCGCTGGGTGGATGCCGTGAACACGTGGGGCAAGATGGGCCGGTGGGTGTTCTACGTGTGCAAGGATCCGCAGGCACTTCAGCATCAGTTGGCGCACCTTGCCCATGGGAAAGTGGCGAGCGGGGCGTGAAGGGTCCATCCAGGACCATCGAGAGCTTCAGGGGCTAGGTGGCAGGCGGATTACGTGCTGTGAGCCATCCCCGGGGCAGAGCGACGGACTGGGATGCGTCGCGAGCACGGGCCGCGGGTCCGGCTTGGGGTGCATTTCATCGCGGGGCATCAACCTCCGGCGTGCGCTAACACCACGATTGGCGGCAGGCGTCGTGGGTCGGATCTCCAATCTGACCGTCCGGGGATGCGGCGAGATGGGGGTGATTGCCGGCCAGGGTGGGCGGAATGCCATTCCGCCCTACGTGCCCAGCGATGCGCCGGCCGCAGACTCGCTCTACCGGCAACACCCCCCAGGCTTGCGGAGCTTGACAGCGCCCTCACCCGTGCGATAATGGAGGTACAGACCAGAAGCGTTGATGGAGACGAGTAGGCGCGAACACGCGCTCCAGCGAGTCCGGGAGGGTGTGAGCCGGACAGCGAAGGTGGCGCCGAAAATCCCTCCGGAGCTGCCCGCCGAACGGGCGTCGATTAGAGATCGACGCTGCAAGTAGACCGGGCCGGGACCACACCCCGTTATCCGGTGTGCGATGGTGTCGGCCATCGACTGAGCGGCTCTGCGTGAGGCGGAGCAAGCAGGGTGGTACCGCGAGAGCAAGCGACAGCACACGCTCCCGTCCCTGAAAGGGCGGGAGCGTTTTTGTGTTAGGAGCAGGAGGAGGACAGACGTTATGGCATTCAAACCGGTGGACACGCAGATGGACTTTGTCGCGCTTGAGCACGAGATTCTGGATCATTGGACACGCATCGAGGCCTTCCGCAAGCTGAACGAGCTGCGCGCCGGCGCGCCCAGGTGGTCCTTCATCGACGGACCGATCACGGCCAACAATCCGATGGGCGTGCATCATGGGTGGGGCCGCAGCTATAAGGACCTCTGGCAACGCTACTTCGCGATGCAGGGCCGCCAGGAGCGCTACCAGAACGGCTTCGACTGCCAGGGTCTCTGGGTCGAGGTCGAGGTCGAGAAGGAGAAGGGCTTTACCAGCAAGCACGATATCGAGCGCTATGGTCTGGCGCCCTTCGTCCTCGAATGCAAAGCCCGCGTCTTGCGCCAGGCTGCCAAGCAGACCGAGCAGTCGATCCGCCTCGGCTTCTGGATGGACTGGAACGACCCCGACGTGTTGCGCATGTTGGCGGACAAGCTGCTCGAGGATGCCCAGCAGGAGGTCACAGTTGAGGGACCCCAGGGCGCCGTGACCGCCACGGTGGAGCAGATCGTGGGCAAACTGGGGATGCCCGAACTCGGCGGCTCCTATTTCACTTTCGCCACCGAGAATAACTATACCATCTGGACCTTCCTCAAGCGTGTCTGGGAGAAGGGCTGGCTCTACAAAGGCCACGACGTGATGCCCTGGTGCCCGCGCTGCGAGACGGGGCTCAGTCAGCACGAGATCGTGACCGACGGCTATCAGGAGTTGACCCACGACGCGCCGGTGGTACGTTTCCCGCTCACCTGTGGAGAGGACCATGAGGCGCTGCTGGTCTGGACGACGACGCCGTGGACGCTCACCAGCAACGTTGCCGCTGCCGTGGGGCCCGAGCTGAGCTACGTGAAGGTCAGGGCCGACGACGGCTGGACCTATTACCTCGCCGAGGGCACCCTCGAGACGGTCATCAAGGGCAAGCACGAGGTCCTGGGTCGCCTCAAGGGGTCGGAGATGGTCGGCTGGACCTATTCGGGCCCCTTCGACGATCTGCCCATTGTGCAGGCGGAGGGTATCCCCGCCCTGCACCGCATCATCCCGTGGAATGAGGTGGGCGAGGAGGAGGGCACCGGCATCGTCCACATCGCGCCGGGCTGTGGCGCGGAGGACTTCGAGCTGGGCGAGATCCACGATCTGCCTGCACTGGCGCCGTTGCACGAGGACGGCATGTTCAGAGACGGTTTCGGCCGGCTCGCCGGACGCGATGTCCACGACGTCGCCCACGATATCTTCCACGACCTGGGGGACAAGGACCGGCTCTACCGCGTTGACGCCTATACGCACCGCTACCCGGTCTGCTGGCGCTGTGCGACGCCCCTGGTCTTCCGCCTGGTCGACGAGTGGTTCATCAGCATGGGCGAGCTCTACGACAAACCACGCGAGGAAGTCACCCCTGAGGAGAAAGAACGCAGCCTGCGCTACCAGATCATGGACGTCGTCGACGAGATCACGTGGATCCCCGAGTTCGGCTATGCGCGCGAGATGGACTGGTTGCGCAACATGCAGGACTGGATGATCTCCAAGAAGCGCTACTGGGGCCTGGCGCTCCCCATCTGGATCTGCGATAGCGAGAGCT
>JAXGUU010000478.1:0-2942 GCA_040774145.1 Anaerolineae bacterium | reverse complement strand
CAGGCCGGGCAGGAGGCGATGACGGTATCCGCGCCCGCGTCCTTGACGGCCTGGATGTTCTTCCTCATCGTCTCAGCGAACAAGTCCCACTTGCCCGCGACGAGCATGGGCGTCGCGCAACAGTTCTCCTTGTCCCCTAGGTAGGTGAAGTCCACACCGGCCGCGTCCAGCAGCCGCACGCTGGCGACCCCAATGTCCTGCTCGACGTAGCTGGCGGTGCAGCCGGCGAAGTATACGGCGCCGGGCGCGTCCGGAGTCCCCACCTTCTTCCCGGTATGCTTCTCGCGTAGGTCCTCGGGGAACCAATCATCGCGGTTGCGCCGGTAGCCGGACCAGATGTTGCCCTGGTCCTCGAGGGCTGCGGCCATCATCTCGAAGGGCGGGAAGGTCATGCGCTGCTCTTCCTGGATGAGCTGGCCGCGAAGTTTCATCCACGAGGGTTCGATGGGCAGCGCGGCGGAGCAGCGCAGGTTACAGAGCTCGCAGGTGGTGCAGGCGAGGAAGGTGTCGACCATGAACTGGTCCATCTTCTCGCGCCCCTCGAGGTACTCGCGGAGCCAGTACCACTTGCCGCGCGGGCTCTGGCTCTCCCAGCCACGCCCGTAGTATTGGTCGCATTCCTGGACGCAGTAGCCGCACTGGGAACAGGCGTAGGCGTACCAGGCCACGTCGCCGGGGATGCCGCGGACCGGCTGCTCGGGGATCTGCTCGCCGATGTGCTCGGTGACCGCGTTGCCGAAGGGGCGGATGAGGGGCTCGGCCTTGTTGGCCAGGATCAGGGCATTGCTGATGATGGAATTGCCGATGACCTTGCCGGGATTGAGGATGCCGTGGGGATCGGTGCGGGCTTTGAAAGCCTTGATCGCTTTGACGCGCCCGGCACCCAGGACCTGGGGGGCCATCCTGGAGTAGTAGAGGCCGGTGGCATAGGGACGACCGCCGTACTTGGCAGCGATGGCGGAGATGGTGAGGGAGAGCGGGAAGACGAAGTTGTAGGTGAATTTGCGCTGGTCGGCGGGGATGAAGCCGAGGATGACAACCTCGGGCTCGCCCTTGGGGTTGTTGCCGTGGCGGATGAGGACACCTTCCTTGACGACGGGCTTCTGCACCTTTTCGGCGACCTCGGTGAGGGTGTTCCCCAGGCCCGAGAGCGGCACGACGAACTCGGCGGGCACGAGGCTGGGGCCCAGGCGCTTGACGGTCATGATGCGGAAGCGGTTGTCCCACTCGTGGTGGGCGATCTCGTCGCTGAGGAGCTGGGCTTCGCACTTCTCGGTCTTCATGCCGGCCTGGATGCACTCACGTACCCGGGCGGCATCGCGCTGGCGGAAGGCGAGGGTGAGGATGTAGGCGGAAGGCAAGAGGACGCGCTTCTCGACCGGATGGCCCTGGTGGGTCATCAGGGGTGCGCGGTTCTTGAGCTCGGCCATCTGAGGGTTGATGAAGTGCATCGACCAGAGCGGCAGGTCGGCTTCGAGGATATGCTCGAGCAGGATCTGGACGCTGTGGGCCTCGGGACACCCCAGCGAGAGGACTTCGAGGGGCTCATCAGGGCGGACTTTGATCGTCATCTCGGTGACGATGCCGGTGATGCCTTCGGCCTCGTAGATGAGGTCAAGGCGGTCGCCCTCGAAGACCTCGACGGTGCCATCCCCCAGGACGACGCGGGCGCTCAGGACGCTATCGCGGAACCAGCCGGCCTCGAAGGAGCCGAAGCCGGCGCCGCCCTGGGCAAGCCAGCCGCCGGCGGTTGCCGACGGGTAGCTGCTGGGGTAGGAGCGCAGCGTCATCCCGTGTTTCTTGAGCTCGCGGTCGGCGTTCTCGAAGACGATGCCGGGCTGGAGGGTGGCGGTCCGGGCCTCCGGGTCGACGGCGAGCACGCTGGCCATGCGGAAGAAGTCGACGACGATGCCGCCCTTGACGGGCAGGACGCCGCCATAGCCGGAGGTGGCCTTGCCGCGGGGGATGAGGGGGATGCCTTGCATCCCCTGGATGCGGTGCGCGCCGGCCCACTTCACGAGGGCGACGATCTCGTCCTCGGAGGTGGGCTGCACAACCGCATCGGCCAGCGGGTTCCCGATCAAGGGCTTGATGAGGCTCGGCATCTCGCCCACGTCGTGGCTGTAGAGCTTGCGCTCCACGCGGCGCGTCGTCATACGATCGCCAAAGGTCGACTCGAGCCAGCTCACCCGATCAGCAGACAGCTTCGCCATAAAGACCCTCCTGAGATAAGCCAAGCAATAGGTCAAAAAGCACGTGAGTGCCGCGTTGCCGGGACCTTACGCCTTGTTCACCACGCTCGCGCGGCCGGTCATGAGATCGGCGACATAGGCACGCAGGATTTCGATGGCCTGGAGGATGCGGGGGTCGCTGAGGGAGTAGAAGATGGAGGTGCCATCGCGTACAGAGTCGACGAGGCCGCGCTCGCGCAGGATGCGCAGGTGGTGGGAGACGGTGGGCTGGGCCACGTCGAGGAGCTCGGTGAGCTCGGAGACGTTGCGGGGCCGCTCAGCCACGTAGTAGAGCAGCATGAGGCGCTTGGGATCGGCGATCCCTTCACAGACGTAGCGATGAAGGAGGAGGACTTCCTCCTCGGAAATCGGAGTCATAGGTGCTCCTGGTGAAGCATCAATATATTTGAATATATAGATTATAGAGCAGTTTGTGGAAATGGCAAGATGGATAGAGAGAAGAGAGAGCTTCGCTTGCAAGGACGATTTGCCCAGTGGCGCGGGCGCACAAGACAGCCTGCACCCGGAACGGGCGTGCGCCCTACGTTGTGGCAGCAGCAGAGCGGGCGAGACGCCCGCGGGTCGAGATGTGAATCGGTTTGGCGGCGGGAGAACCCCTCGCAGGGTGCGGAAACCCTGCGAGGGGAGGCTATGCGTGTGAGGTGCCGGGGACTGCGGAAAGTCCCCGGCACCTGAGAGTCCCCGGCACCT
>JAXGUU010000477.1:0-2958 GCA_040774145.1 Anaerolineae bacterium | reverse complement strand
TGCACTCCAGAACCTCAGTCCGTGTCGCTGGTGGTCGTTTCGTCCTGCGCGGCATTGCTGATCCCTCCCTTGCGACCTTTTTCGCTACTTTACGCCCAGTTGCCCTCCTTGTCTAGTCCACTTTGCTACCCTAGTTTTTTTCACCGATCTAGATTATAATATAGACGTCGACTTATTTGGGCGCTTCGGCGTCTCGGAGTCGGCCTACGATAACGCTAGCACCACAATGGGAGGGTACACACGATGGACTATACGAATCTGGGACGCACGGGGCTGTCGGTCAGCCGGCTATGTTTGGGCACGATGAACTTCGGGCGGCAGACGACCGAGGAGGATAGCCACGCGATCATGGATCGCGCGCTGGAATTGGGGATCAACTTCTTCGACACCGCCAACGTCTACGGCGGTCGCGGTCTGACCGAGACCATCATCGGGAACTGGCTGGCCCAGGGAGGGCGCCGCGAGCAGATTGTGCTGGCGACCAAGGTCTACAATCGCATGGGCGATGGCCCCAACGACCGCGGGCTCTCGGCGTATCACATTCGTCAGGCCTGTGAGGACAGCCTGCGCCGTATGCAGACCGACCACATCGATCTCTACCAGATGCATCACGTCGAGCGCACGACGCCTTGGGAGGAGATCTGGCAGGCGATGGAGCAGCTGGTCCGCGAGGGCAAGGTGCTCTATGTGGGCAGCAGCAACTTCGCCGGCTGGCACATCGCCAAGGCGCAGGCTGCGGCGAAGGAGCACAACTTCATGGGCCTCGTCGCCGAGCAGAGCCTCTACAACCTGGCGGCGCGCACCGTCGAGCTCGAGGTGCTGCCGGCGGCTGCCGACTATGGTCTCGGCGTGATTCCCTGGAGCCCGCTGGCGGGTGGCTTCCTGGCGGGCGCGTTGCAGAAGGCCAAGGAAGGGCGCCGCGCGTCGGAGCACATGCAGGAGCGGCTGGAACGCGAGGGTGAGACGCTGACCGCCTACGAGAGTCTCTGTGCCTCGCTGGGCGAGGAGCCGGCGGATGTGGCGCTGGCCTGGTTGCTGCACAATCCCGTCGTGACCGCGCCGATCATCGGCCCGCGCACGATGGAGCAGCTCGAGGGCTCCCCGCATGCGCTGGAGATCGAGCTTACTGAGGAGGTGCTGGCGCGCCTGGACGAGATCTTCCCCGGCCCCGGCGGCGCTGCGCCTGAGGCGTACGCCTGGTAGGCGAGCCGTAACGAGTAACGAGTGATCGGAGCCGGAGGGTGTCTTCACCTTCCGGCTCCGATCTGTTTGGTTGGGTCTAGCTCAGAGGACGGCTAGGCGCCGGCGGCGAGGTAGGCCTGGCCGTAGAAGTGGCCCATCACCGCCTGGTACAGGGTCATCGTGAAGACGACGCCGATGCCGCAGGCGAGGGTGCCGACAATGCCTGCGAGGAGTCCGGCGACCATGCTACCCACCAGAACGAGCAGGTAGGCGCCGGGTGCGGCGCGGACCAGGCTGAAGACGCTGCCGAAGGCGAGGCCGTCCTTGATCGATCCGAAGACGACCATCCGGGTGAAGGCTGCCGGCATCATCACCCCCATCAGCAGGCCGTAGATGAGGCCGAAGGAGCCGAAGCAGAGGCCGACGATCAGCCCGATGATGTTGGCAGCATCCTGGCTGACCTCGTAGAGCAGGGCCGACAGGCCGGCGACGATGATGGAGAGCACCCAGATCGGCGCTGTGTAGACCAGGGCCACCACGAAGGCCTTGAAGCCATATCCGAGGTAGGTGCCGAAGTCCACGTCCGGCAGGGGCTCCGCGCTGCTGAGGGCTTTGCGGCGCGCGACCTCCAGTCCCCAGCCCATCACGTAGATCTGGCCAACGATGGGTATGAGACCGATGAGTGAGTTAATGGCGATCTTCTTCAGCCACTCGGGATCGTCGAATACAAAGGTGAAGGCTTTTCCGAAGTCCATAGACGTGCTCCTCTTGCGATGATAAGTGACATGAACGTGTTCAGAGTGTACAACGAGAGTCGCTGAAACGCAATCCATCTCATGCCCTTACTTGCACCCTACCGCGAACCCCCTACACTTGCAGATACTGTCTGCATCTGACAACCGGGTACTCGAAACTCTCTCTCTAGTGGAGGTCCTATGACAAAGATCGCGTTTATCGGTGCCGGTAGTTTCGGCTTCACCCGCAACCTGGTACGGGACATTCTGACCTTCCCCCTGCTCGGGGGGGCGACGCTCTCGCTGATGGACATTGACGCTGAGCGCCTCGAGTTCTCGCGGCGGGCCGTGCAGCGGATCGTCGACGAGGGCGGCTACCCCGCCAAGGTCGAGGCGACCCTGGATCGCGCTGAGGCACTCACCGGCGCCGACGCGGTGCTCTGCACGATCCTCGCCGGTGGCGTCGATGTCTGGCAGCACGACATCCTGATCCCCAAGAAGTACGGGATCGACATCAACGTCGGCGACACGCGCGGTGTGGCCGGGATCTTCCGCGCGCTGCGCACGATCCCCGTGATGCTCGATATCGTCAAGGATATGGAGCGGTTCTGCCCCGACGCGACGCTGCTCAACTACACCAACCCGATGGCGATGCTCTGCCGGGCGATGCAGCGCGAGTCCTTCATCCGGCTCACCGGGCTCTGCCACAGCGTCCAGGGCACGGCGATGATGCTGGCGAAGTGGATCGGCGCGCCCTACGACGAGATCACCTACACCTGCGCGGGCATCAACCACATGGCCTGGTATCTCGACTACAAGTGGAACGGCAAGGACGCCTATCCACTGATCCGCAAGGCCGTCGCGGAGAACGAGGAGGTCTACAACGAGGAGCAGGTGCGCAACGAGATGTTCCTGCACTTCGGCTACTACATCACCGAGTCCAGCGGGCACAACTCGGAGTACAACTGGTGGTTCCGCAAGCGACCCGATCTGATCGAGAAATACTGCACCCACGGGACCGGCTGGAACCCCGGTGTTTACG
>JAXGUU010000476.1:0-2966 GCA_040774145.1 Anaerolineae bacterium | reverse complement strand
CGCCAGCAATCGCCTGGTCTCGGCCACCACCTCATCGACCGTGCCATAGGGCAGCGTTTGCTGTGTCGACATGCCGCCGTGGAAGCTGAGCCGTCCACGATACTGCTGCATCAGCGACTCAACATCCATCACCTCGGGCTGGAAAGGGTTGAAGCAGTCCAGCCCGATCGCGATCAGGTCATCAAAAAGCTCATCGACGTCGCCGCACGAGTGGATGGAGACCGCCTTGCCGGCCTCCTTCACCGCCGCGTACATACGCTTGAGGGGAGGATAGATGAACTCACGCCACAACCTACCTCCCATCTGCAAGCCCCTCTGCTGGCCCCAGTCATCGCCGAAATGGACCGCATCGATATCGAGGGTCACCGCCTTCCTCACCTGCTCGATATTCCAGTCGGCAATCGTATCGAGCAGCTCGTGCACGAAGGCCGGATGGTCGTAGAAGTCCATCATCAACTCCGCCATCCCACGCATCGTCCACGCGCGTTCGTAGAGGCTGAAGCCGATACTGAAGACGCGATAGCGATCTCGCTGAGCCGCCAGCGCCTCTTCCGCCCCATCGAAGAAGAGCGGCGCCACCGGGTCGGGGAACTCATAGCCATCGAGCGTGGGATCGGGCAGGACCTGTCCTACGACGATGCCGATGTCCTTGTCGACGCTGCGGTCCCAGACGACGCCGAAGACGTCGCGCACGTGATCATCGCCCAAGTCCGTGAAGAACCCCACGCCACTGCCGGCGCCGCCCAGATGGTTGTCGAGCACCTCCTCCAGATCACGGGGAGCGTAGTAGGCGGCGAGCTTTTCCGTCGCCTCAAGGGTGAAGCCCATCGACCACGGCACGTAGGGCGGTCGCTCCCCGGCCAGTGCAGTGCAGATCACATCGCGTTGCGTCATATGTCCTCCACAGCGCCATCAGTGGATGGCTGACGATGGGTGGCCCCTACCACACCTGATGCACGTGCTCGCGCACATACCGATCGTAGACGTCACGGACGCCTGCCATCACTTCATCGGAGAGCGCAGGCGCGTCGGCGGCGACGATGTTCTCCTGGGCCTGCGCCGGACGTCTGGCGCCGGGAATAGCACAGGTCACCGCGTCGTTCATGAGGATCCAGCGTAGGGCGAACTGCACCATCGATAGCCCCTCAGGGCAGATGGCCTTCAGGGCCTCGACCGCCTCCAACCCCACGTCATACGGCACACCGGAGAAGGTCTCACCGCGGTCAAAGTGTTCGCCGTGGCGGTTGTAGGCACGATGATCGTCCTCGGCGAAGGTCGTCGCTGCCGTCATCTTGCCCGTCAGGAGGCCCGAGGCCAACGGCACTCGAGCCAGAATACCCACCTGTTTCCTCTTGGCCTCCTCGAAAAAGAGCTCTGCAGGCCGTTGGCGGAACATGTTGTAGATGATCTGCACACTCTTCACGTTCGGATACTCGATGGCCTTGAGCGCCTCCTCGACCTTCTCCACACTAACACCGTAGTGCAGAATCTTGCCGGCAGCCATCAGGTCATCGAGGACACCGAAGACCTCGGGCCTGTAGTAGACCTCGGTGGGCGGGCAGTGGAGCTGCACCAGCTCCAGCGCCTCGACCTCGAGGTTACGCAGCGAGCTCTCGACGTAGGCCGTGAGGTTGTCACGGTTGTAGCTGTCGGCGGTGTGAGGATTGGACCGCCGCCCGATCTTGGTCGCGATATGGATCTCCTCCTCATCACGCTCGCGCTGCACCTGGGCCAGCAGGCGCTCGCTCTTGCCGCCGCCATAGGCGTCCGCCGTGTCGAAGAAGTTGACGCCCAGATCAACCGCCGTATGGAGAGCGGCGATCGACTCCGCATCCTTCACCGGTCCCCAGCTTCCGCCGATGGCCCAAGCGCCGAAGCTGATGGCTGAAACATCCCAACCTGTACGTCCAAGCGTTCTGTAGTCCATCTCTGAACTCCTTCCCCTACGTAGACTCCGGCATCACCGACAAGCAGACACTACGACACACGCCTGACCAACCGTACTTCGCGCCCCTTACTCACAACAATCCACGCTGCGGCGAGGAGCATCGTCGCCGCAAGATAGAAGGTCGCTGCAGGCACTTCACGCCACAGCACAAAGGCCATAGCCCCCGCGAAGACGAACTGCCCCATGTTCACAAGGCTTACGAGCTGACCCCGGAAGTACTTCATGGAACGGTTGAGCAACGAATGGCCGATCACCGTGGGCACAATGCCCAATCCCAAGACCAGCGCCACCTCACGTGCGAGGCCACCCGAGCCCGCAGGCTGAAGCGGCGTCGCCATCAGGACGAAAACAACCATACTGGTTACCGCCGCTACGCCGTAAAGCGGCACAAGGTACAGCCAGACCGTGGGATGGTGCCGGTTGCGGCGCCCCAGGGCCATATAGAGGGCGTAAAACAGCATCGAGCCAAGGCAGATCAGATCCCCGACGAAATAGGCCGAACTCAGGTTGAGATCCGAGGCCGTCAGGATCACCACGCCCGTCAAGGCAACCCCCGTCGCCACGATCTCACGGCGCGTCAGCGCTTCGTTCGCCAACCACACAAGAAAGAACGGCATGGCCAACGGGACGAGATTGACGATCAGGCTGGCATTTGCCGTCGGCGTCATACGCGCTCCGACGATCCACGTCATCAGATGGACCGCGAGTACCAGTCCGGGCAGCACAGAGGCCTGCAAATGTGCCGGCGTGTACGTGCCGCGGTGCCGTCGAAGGTCCCTCACAAAGAGCGGCAGGAGAACCAACGACGCGACGAAGAGACGCAAGGACGCCAACAACACCGGTGGCAAGGTGCTCGCCTTGATCATGATCACCGCCGTCGAGGCGGTGAAGACACTCAGCAGTAACAGTAGCGCGTTGACGAGCACGCCCGGCCCTCATGGTCCAACATGGGGCCCATTATAGGTCAGCCGCCGGATCGATCAAGCCACACGGGGCCCAGCAACGAAGAATCTGGAAT
>JAXGUU010000475.1:0-2967 GCA_040774145.1 Anaerolineae bacterium | reverse complement strand
GAGCCCGTCGATCGCCTCTTCGGTGATCACAAAGAGCGCGGTACGCCGTCGTGAGCGGGCCTCCGCGTACTCGATCGCGGGACGAAAGGCGATGATGGCGTCCTCGTAGTTGCGCTGGTGGAAGTAGAGCGTGCCCAGATAACCGTAAGCGTCTGAGAGATAGGGGTCACGTTCGACCGCACCGATCAGGTTGGGTCTCGCCGCGGCATAGTCACCCGCCAATAGCTGGGTCCATCCGAGCATCGCCAGGGACAACGCGTGATCCGGGTCGATCTCGACCGCTGACTCGTAGGCGGCCCTCGCCGTCGCCAAATCGGCGACGGCGAGGGCGTTGCGCCCGCCGGCTAAGTGGAGATGGTCGAGGTGGGGCTGGGCCTCGGCTGCCTCGCGGTAGGCCTGAATCGCACCGTAGTAGTTGCCCTGGTTCTCCTGCACATAGGCCCGGTTGCGCATCACCACGGCGTTGGTCGGGTCCAGCTGCATCGCCGTCTCAATGGCCTGGGTCGCGTCAAACCACTGACCGGCGTCAACCAGGGCCTCGGCCAGATAGGCATAGGCCTCAGCCAACGTCGGATCGAGGTCCACAGCGCGCTGGCAGTAGGTCACCGCTTGGCGTGTCATGCCCAGCCAGTCGTAGGCCTGTCCAAGCAGGGCCCAACCCAGGGCGTTCTCCGGCTGGCGGGAGAGCGCTTGACGCGCCATCTCCAGCCCGCGTTCCGGACGCCCCTCAAAGGTCAGCAACCGCGCCAGTTCGAGATAGAGCTCGGTCTGATGCGGCTCCAGATCCAACGCTGCCTGATAGGCGGCGATGGCTTCGGCCGTGCTGCCCCCCCAATAGGCCTCCTCAGCCTGTGCGGCAAAGACACCGGCAGAGGGTGTCGGCGTCGGCATCGGCGTCGGTGTAGGACCGGCAACCAGGGGCTCGGCGAAGCGCTGGTAACCGCGATAGACGGCGTAACCCCCGCCGGCTAGGAAGGCCGCGATGATCACCAGGCGCGCCCACCAGAAGGGGCGCCGCCCGCTGAACAACTCACGCTCAGACTTCAGATACACGTAGCCTCACCTACCCAGCCACGCACGGGGCTGTCCGACACGCGCCCTACAGCAGCCCATGCTCACGGTACCAGTGCCACGCATCCTTCACCGCCACGCGAGCTCCAATGCGCGGCAGGCCCAGCTCCCGCTCAGCCTTGCGCCCGTCGAAGTACATGTCCCGGGCACAGAGATCGAGCTGCACCAGCAGCGGTGGCAGGGGTAACCGCACCGCCGCCACTGCCGCCCGCCCCAGACGTGCAGCAAGGCGCGTCACACCCCGCGGCACCGTCAGCCACGGAGGTCGTCGCCCTAACTCGGCGGCAACTAGGGTCAAGAGATCCCGGTGCGTGATGTTCTCCCCGTTCAGGACATAGCGCTCTCCGGTACGTCCGGACTCCGCCGCCAGCACGTGGCCCGCGCCCACCACCTCGGCGGCGACCACGCCCATGCCACCGGGTGGAGCGACCACCCCGTAGCCCCGGTGCACGGCGCGGAGGATCTCACCGCCGACAAAGTTGACGTCGCGTCGCCCGAGAACGGTGGCGGGGTTGACACAGACCACATCGAGCCCCTCGGCGACCGCGCGCCTCGCCTCGGCCTCCGCCAGCAGCTTGCTATGCCCGTAGTGAAAGCGCGCCGGAGCCCAGTTGAAGGGAGACGACTCGTCACGGGGCCGTCCGTCTCGCTCAGGCACCCCCAGCACGGCGACCGAGCTGGTCAAGACCACCCGCTCCACCCCGCTCACTGCAGCGGCTCGCAGCACGTTCCGCGTCCCCACGATGTTCACGGCGTAGAGCAAGCTCGGCGATTGCCGCCAGTATTGGGCAATGGCGGCAGCGTGGAAGACCACACCACAGCCCGCCATAGCCTCGCGCAGGGAGCTCTCGTCAAGCACATCGCCCACCACCAGCTCAGGTGCCAGCCCTGCCAACGCATCGAGCCGGGAGGTCGGACGGTGCATCGCACGCACGTCGTAGCCACCGTCCAGCAGGGCCTCGACGATGTTCGCCCCGACGCATCCTGTCGCCCCCGTGACCAGCGCTCGCATCACGTCACGTCCCCTGCCGGGTTACCCACCGACCGTCGCCTGATACCAGACCCAGAAGCGTGCCATACCCTCCTCGACGGTCACGGTCGGCGCATAGTCGAGCAGACGCTGCGCCTTGGTGATATCGGCATAGGTGATCTCCGGCTCGCTTGCCGGCGCCGGCGGCGTCTCCATCCGCGCGGGGCGTCCCACCAGCCCCTCCACCAGTTCAACGAAATCCGCCATACGCACCGGCTGCCCACGACCGAGGTTGATCCTCTCATAGCCCAAGGGCCGTTCCAGCGCGGAGATCAGGCCTAGGACGATGTCACCCACATAGGTCCAGTCACGGTACATCTCACCCGCGTTGAAGAGCTTGAACGGCGTCTGCTTCACGATGCTGTCGGTGATGATGTAGGGCATCATATCCGGGCGACCCCGCTCGCCGTAGACGCTGAAGAAACGGACCGCCGTGAAGGTGAGGTCGAAGAGGTTATGGTAGGTGTAGCCCAGCAGCTCGCCGGCGATCTTCGTGGCGGGATAGGGGGCCAGCGGCTTCCCGAGAGGGTCGTCCTCGCGAAAGGGAAGCTGCTCCGTCTTGCCGTAGACCGACGACGTCGAGGCAAAGACCGCGTGCGGCACACCGGCAGCCCGCATCCCCTCCAGCACGTTCACCGTGCCCCGGATGTTGACGTCGGTATAGAGCGGCGCGCGGGTGATCGAGTAACGCACGTTGGCCATCGCCGCCAGGTGCGCGACGGCGTCGTAGTGCCCGTTCGCCAGGACCGAAGCGACGCCCTCGGCATCGCGCAGGTCGACCTCGGCAAGCGTGAAGCGTGGGTACGCTGCCAACGCAGCGGCGTTGGCGCGTTTGACCGCCGGGCTGTAGTAGTCATTGAAGTTGT
>JAXGUU010000474.1:0-2991 GCA_040774145.1 Anaerolineae bacterium | reverse complement strand
TCGTAGACCCTGAAGCTCTCATCGAGCCGTGGAAGTCGCAGAACGTAACGCACGCCGCATCTCTCAGCCAGGGAAGCACCCGCGGGCACCGGAAGGCCCGCATCGAGCAGCGGGTCGTCGGTGATAGCCAGCGGCCCGATCGCGGGGCACCGTGCAAAGACGTGCACCTCCTGACCACTGAGGACCTCACGATACCACGTCAGGGTTGCCGCATGCGCATCCCACCTCCGGCCCAACGCCCCATAGCCCCGCCGACTGGCAAACACAGTCGCGTCCGATTGCTCGTAGAGAGATATTAGCTCCGCAGCCTTGGCAGGCCCCTCCCCAGCAAGACTCGGCAATGTGACATGCCGGTAGTCGGTCACGGGCACCGACACAAGAGGTACAGGCAGAGGGTGGTCCCATGCCTCCACAGCCAGTGTGCTACCAGCCGCCACGTGATCGCCGATCCATTCAGACGCCGTGATCCAGGGATGGGGCCGGGCGTAGAGATTCGCCTGCGCCAGCCCCAACAGACCCGTGGAGGCCAACACCAATGCCGCCAAGCTGTAGCCAGCACGTCTCCCACAGCGTCGGCAGACCCACCTTAGAGCATAGGCGGCCCAGGCGACCCACCACGGGTAGAGCGGGAGCAGGTAACGCGGAAACTTCACCATCAACCCAGCGATCGACGCGTAGGCGACAAGCGGCCACAGCCACGCAGGATGGCGGAACCAGCGCGCACGACGGTCACGTCCGAGCACCCCGACCAGCAGACCAAGGCCCCCCAAGACGACGGGCAGCGGGCCCATGCCCCATAGCGCCATCTGCGCCAGGGGATAGACGAACGGCGGGGTCCCCAGGTACTGCTGCGTGTAGGGGAAGACATAGACCCCGCCGGCCATCAGGCTCTGGACGTAGGGCCCACGCCAACAGACGATGGGTGACAGGAGGGCCCACGGTGACACAAGCAGGAAGCTGAGACCGGCGAATAGCAGCATGGCCCCAGCTTTCCGCAACGCGGACTGCCTGTTCTCGCCGGTCTGCAGTGCCCCGAGCGCGATGGGCACAACCGCAACGCTCAACGACACCTTGCACGCCACAGCGAGACCCAGGAGAAACCCGGCACTGCGCCACCGTCGTCGGCACGCCATCAGCACCGCGCCGGTCGCCAGCAGCGTGCCCAGTGGATCGACCGTGTAGAAGCGCGCCTGCTGAATCAGGAAAGGCGAGAGTGCTGCCATCGCGGCGGCTAACAGACGCCCCTCACGACCCGCGATCTGCCCCCCACACGCACCTGCTGCGATGACAACCGCGATACCGATCAGGCCGGATAGCAGGCGCGCGGCGAACAAGGGATCGGCACCGGGCGCCGTGACCATCAAAAGCTGCGCCACCCGTACCGGCAGATGGCCATAGGGGAAGTCCGGCACCGCAGCACAAAGGTTGCCGACCGGTGAGGTCGCCGCGGCTGCACCGAGCAGGAAACGTTCATCCGGATGGGCTGCAATCCCGGCGTCCCAAGCCGGAAAGGGCAGGCGCAGTCCGGTTGCAGCGAGCACGAGCACGAACCACAGACAGCGATACGCCCTGCTCAGCGCGCTGCCCGAGCGTCGCCGGCCCCACAGCCGTGTCTGTCGAAGCGTCTCCACATCGTCAGTATAGCACCCTAGCTGCCTCGTCCCACCGAGCACGCAGCTTGACGTCTTCGTCCCGTGCACTAGACTCACGGGCGTCGTCGCGACAAGCAAGAAGGGAGATATCAATGGAGACGAAGGCGTTTCGCGATATGCCGCACCGGCGCATGGGCCGTTCAGGTCTGTGGGTCTCTGAGGTGGGGCTCGGGCTGTGGAAGTGGGGCGATCCCACCTATGATGGTTCACGCGTCGGGCAGGCGGATGGGTTTCGCATCCTCGACCGGGCACTGGATCTGGGCGTGACTCACTGGGACACGGCGAACTCGTACAACGCAGGCTCCGGTAACAGCGAGCGTCTCCTGGGACGTTACTTCGTGAGCCGCAGCCCAAGAGTCCGCGACCAGGTCGTGTTGGCGACCAAGGTCCGCAACGCAGTTCGCGAGGAAGGTGAGGTGGAGCGCGAGTTCACGCCCAACGAGAGTGGGGCTTCCCGCGGCTACATCCTTAGGGCGGTTGAGGACTCACTGAGGCGCCTGCAGACGGACTACATTGACGTGCTCTACCACCACGCCCCTGCCCTGACAGCCGATGGCAACTGGGAAACTCCCCCGGACGAGACGTGGGACGCCCTCAATCTGCTCATCGACCAGGGCAAGGTGCGCTATCTGGCGGTCTCCAACCGCAGCATCGACCAACTCAAGGCCGAGGCCGAGGCCCTCAAAACTGTCACGCCGAACCCCTCTCGCCGGATCATCGCGGTCCAGAATGCGTACAATATCCTACAGCGCCCCGATGTCGCCTCGCCCACCGGTGAAGCCACCCTGAACGACGTAAAGGCCTTTCTGGATGCGCTAGCTGCGCGCGGCATCGGGCTGGTACCCTACGTTCCGTTGGCCGTGGGCCTGCTCACAGGCCGCTACCGCAAGGGGAGCATCGATCCCGACGGTCGAGTCACCAACGAGGAATGGGCAGCCTCCGTACTGACCGACCGCAACCTGGAGGTCGTCGAGAGGCTGATCACGTTTGCCGAGGGCAAGGGGTGCTCGCTGGCCCAACTTGCGATCGCTTGGCTGCTGGCACACGAGCAGGTCTGCTCGGTGATCGCCGGCGTGACGAAGCTCCCGCACCTGGCGGACAACGTTCAGGCGGTGAACGTGCGCCTGACACCTGAGGACATGATGGAGCTGGACCGACTGACCGACTGACCACGTCAATGACATTCGGTTGCAGCGCAGGGGTGTGCGTCAGTTTTCCGCAGGACGCTGGCGACGGCGCGGCAGCGGTCCCAGGGAACGTCGCCACGGGTGATCAGCGGCTGGTCGCCGGCGCTCCTTGAGGACTGGCGCGGCAGTGTCGGCGGATGGAAGCGATTTAG
>JAXGUU010000473.1:0-2994 GCA_040774145.1 Anaerolineae bacterium | reverse complement strand
TTTGTCCGGAGGCATTGTGCCATGGCCTGCCTGCTCTGTGGTAACCATCCGTCCGCTCATGGGTGGTAAGCATTCGTCCGACTACGACCGGTAACCATTCGTCCGGCTATGACTGGTAAAGTCTAGCACGGTCACTGACACGGATGGCGTCCAGCACCGCGCGCATCTCCGGCGCAAAGGTAAAGTGGCGCTCGAGGTGCTCGCACACGTAGTCGTCGCAGTGGGCGCAGGAGGCCACACCGCGCTCCTTGGCACAGAGGCGCACCGGACAGACGGGGCAGTTGGAGCAGACACGGTCCGTGTCTGCCAGGCAGCCGTCGCAGATGACCGATTCGACGGTGATGTCGGGGTCGTACTGCTCACGCCAGGCAGCGGCGACGCGCTCGAGCGCCTCCCGGTCGTCGCTCTGTGTCGCCAGGTAGGCTTCGCACGATGAACAGGTGATGCCGCAGTAAGCGATGATCTTCGTCTCCATCTTCCTCTCCTTATAGGACTGATGTTCTACCTAGCCTCAAGTCTATAAGGATTTCCTGTCATTTCGCGACATATTCAACATGGCATCTCAATGAGTTGCTGCGGTGCCTCTACACGCATTATAGCCTCGCTGCGACATCATCCAACTCCGGTATCGCGTCTAGCTGGCTGCTCTTGGTCGCTGGTGTACAATCGGTGCGTACCCTGACGTCCAGCAAGATAGGAGTGTACCGTGATCGAGTGGTGGCAGACCAAGCAGTGGCGGCTGATTCAGACGAACCTCCGCGAAATCGATATGCGCGACATCGACGCGGCGCGCGTCGTGGCAGACCTGCAGGCTTTCCAGGCGAACGTGTTGATGATCAACGCGGCGGGCATCATCGCCAGCTATCCGACGCAACTCCCTTTTCACTTTCAGAGCCCCTTCCTCACCGGCGACAGCCTGCACGATATCCTCGATGCCTGCCACGCGGCGGGCATCCGCGTGATCGCGCGCACCGACTTCTCGAAGGTGCGCCGCCCGATCTACGAACAGCACCCCGATTGGGCCTATGTGAGCCCCAAGGGCGAGATCGTGGACTATAACGGCGACGTCCACGTCTGCATCAACGGGCCCTACCAGCAGCACTACGCGCTCCAGATCATCGAGGAGCTGCTCGAGACGCACGACTTCGACGGCATCTTCTTCAATATGGGTGGTTACCAGACGCGCGACTACAGCGGTACCTATCACGGTATCTGCCACTGTGCCCACTGCCGCGAGCAGTTCGGCGAGCGCTTCGGGCTGAGCCTGCCGGCCCGGGAGGACCGCGATGATCCGGTCTTCCGCGCCTACGGGCAGTTCAAGGCTCAGACGCTCGCCGAGCATCACGAGAAGGTCTATCGCTTCATCACCGATCGATGGCCCCATATCGCGATGGCCAACCACACGCAGTTCCGCCGGGGTTTCATCCGGCAGGAGTCCAATACCGCTATCGAGCGGCCCCTACCACGCTGGCAGTACAATGCGTCGGATAACACGAAGTGGGCCGTGGGTAGCTTTCCCGAGATGGTCTCCAGCAACACGACGGTCGACTTCATCGACTTTCCGTATCGCCACGTGGCGGTCTCGCCCGATCAGCAGGCGCTGCGGCTGGCGCAGTCGCTCGCCAACGGCGGCACGCTCGACTACTATCTCATCGGGCGGCTGGATAACCACGAGGATCGCTCCGGCTTCGCGCCGATTAAGGAGCTCTTCGCCTTTCACGCGGCGCACGAGGCCGACTACGTTGGTCTGCACTCCGAGGCGAAGATCATGCTCCTCAAGGGTGGCA
Source organism: Anaerolineae bacterium (assembly GCA_040774145.1). Lineage (GTDB taxonomy): Bacteria > Chloroflexota > Anaerolineae > B4-G1 > SLSP01 > PWVB01. The sequence continues at coordinate 1,207 of JAXGUU010000473.1, read as the reverse complement.
ACCAGGCGGAGTATCGCGGCTGGTTCCGCGGCCTCGCCGAGCAGCACGTGCCCTTCGATGTCGTGCGGCTCGACGCCGCGCTCGACGTCGCCTGGGAGCGCTATGCGACGGTCATCGTGCCGGGGATCGAGGCGATGTCGGCGGACCTCGCCGAGCGGCTGGACGCCTTCGCGGAGGACGGCGGTGTGCTGCTCGTCACCGGGACGTCGAGCTTCCGCGACGCCTACGACGATCCGCAGCCCGGTCCGGCCCTGGCCTCGTTGGGCATTGAGGAGGTGCTGACGGTCCGTGAGGATATGCGCGCCTCCTATCTCAAGTTCGATGACAAGGAGGGCTTCGCGCACTTCGACGAGACCGATCTCGTCTATCTGGACGGTCCCTACGTCTACGCGCGTTACGCCGAGGAGGCCGAGCCGTGGATGCGGCTGGTGCCGCCGCACAGCTTCGGCCCGCCCGAGCGCTGCTACTATGAGCTCGCGGTCGATCATCCCGGCTTCGTGGTCCACCCCTACGGTGAGGGGTATGCGATCTACGTGCCATGGCTGCCGGGGGCCCTCTTCCATCGCCAGGGCCATCTCAATACGGCGTGGTTCTGCACCGATCTGCTGCTGAGCTTCGCCGGCGTGGAGCCGATCGAGGGCAACCTGCCGCCGCAGGTCGAGGCCACGCTGATGGCGAGCGCGGACGGGGCTTACCGCATGCTCCACTTGGTGAACGGCTCGGGCCACTTCGGGAACAGCTTCTACGCCCCGCTGCCGCTTCGCGATCTCGCGGTCGTGATCCCGTGCGCCGCGCAGCCGTCAGAGGTTGTCGGGCTGCGCGCGGGTAAGTCGCTGGACCACATATGGGAGGCGGGCCGCCTCACGGTGCACCTTGCTGAGCTGGGCCTCTTCGAGGCGGTGAAGATCAGCCTATAGGATGGGTGCGCTGCAAAGCGCCGTCGAACGGGGTGTAGGGCAATCGTCCCGATTGCCCCCCCCTGCGGCGGGTGCGCAAGCCAGAGGCATGCGCTACAACGGCGTCGAACGGGGTGTAGGGCAATCGTCTCGATTGCCGCCTGCGGCGGGCGCAAGCCGGAGGTATGCGCTACAGCTGCGCCGAACGGGGTGTAGGGCAATCGTCTCGATTGCCGCCTGCGGCGGATGCGCAAGCCGGAGGCATGCGCTACAACGGTGTCGAACAGGGTGGTGTCGGGCAATCGTCTCGA
>JAXGUU010000472.1:0-3005 GCA_040774145.1 Anaerolineae bacterium | reverse complement strand
CGGCGGGTCTCCACAGCGTGTACAGCGGTGGCGCCGCCGCGTCCGCCGCCCGGGGAGGGGGCTACAAGCTTGGTTTTTGGGGGCTGTCGCGCGCGACGCCCCGGGACGGGGCTGCAAACTTGGTTATCGAGGCTTCCCGCCCCGTCTCGGGGCGGGCTGGTCTGACGGCGGGCCTGACGGAGCGAAGAGCCACCGAGGTCTCGGCGGGTCCGACGCCCCGGGACGGGGCTGCAAGCTTTCGGTTGTAGGCTTCCCGCCCCCCGGCAGTGAAGCCGACCGAAGCGCGCCATACGGTAGTCCCGACGATGCGCATCTCCCGGAAGGGTTGATCGCGGGTTGCCAGCCGCTGCCTTCGTGGTAGAACATCGGGGATGAGCAGACCCTTGGCTAACGAGGAAGGCACTATGACGATAGCCCACGTCGGAGATCCGGACGTCGATATCTCGGTGGTCTTGCCGATCTACAATGAGGCAGGCAATCTCGAGCTCTTCATACCTGAGCTGTCAGCTGCACTACAGGCAAGCGGACGATCGTACGAGATCATCGCGGTTGATGATGGGAGCGAGGATGACAGTGTGGCGATCCTCCGTCAGTTGAAGCACGAGGAGCCGCACCTGCGATTGGTTTGTTTTCGGCGGAATTTCGGCCAGACCGCTGCTTTCGCTGCGGGCTTCGACCTGGCGCGTGGCCTCTACGTGATCACGATGGATGCCGACGGTCAGAACGATCCGGCGGACATCGCGCCGATGCTGAAGCTCATGGAGGAGGGCGACTACGATATTGTGAGCGGATGGCGGCAGCAACGCAAGGAACCTTTTCTGTCGCGACGCCTACCCTCCATGCTGGCCAACCGCATTATCGGCGCGTCGACCGGTGTTGAGCTGCACGACTACGGCTGTTCGCTCAAGATCTACCACCGTGACGTCGCCAAGAACGTGAATCTCTACGGCGAGCTGCATCGTTTCATCCCGGCCCTGGCCTCCGGGATGGGCGTTCGGGTGGCCGAGATGCCCGTCAACGACCGTCCACGGACCTACGGGACATCGAAGTACAAACTCTCGAAGACGGTGCGGGTGATCCTTGATCTGTTGACGGTCTCGTTTCTTCTCAGCTATATGGGGCGCCCGATGCAGCTGTTCGGGCTCGCCGGATTGCTGAGCGGCGGCGTGGGGTTTGCTCTGGGCCTCTACCTGGCGATCCTGAAGATCGTGACCGGTGCGAACATCGGCAATCGTCCCCTGCTCTCTGCGGCTATCTTGCTCATGATTCTGGGGGCCCAGTTCCTGGTCATGGGGCTCCTGGGCGAGCTCCAGGCCCGGACCTACTTCGAGGTCCAGGACAAACCCATCTACGTGATCCGGCGCGAGGAATAGGGTGTGGCCTTGCCTGACCACCGGGAGGGCAGTCGAGACCGCGAGATGAACCGAGCACGTCAATTGAGCGCCGCGATTTTCATCGTGGCGCTTCTTGTTCGACTTCTGCCGCTCGGCCTGTACGTCACGCCCGACGAACCCATCTGGGTGCTGCGCAGCCTGCAGTTTGTGGAGGCTCTCAAGGCGGGCGATCCGGGTCGGATGCCGCAGACCGGCCATCCCGGTGTGACGACGATGGCGCTCGGTGCTCTGGGCGCCTGGCTCACAACGGTTGTCGATCCCTCTGCGGCGGCTATCCACGCGGATTGGGCGCTGCGTATCGCCGTGTTGGCCCCGGAGAACGGTGCGGCATTTCCGCACCTTGCCTATTTCCTGCCCTGGGCCCGCGTACTCGTTGCCCTGACCGTGTCCGCCGGCGTGGTGCTGGCCTATCTGATCGGACGGCGCCGGCTGGACGAGCGGGTTGCGCGACTGCTGGCGCTCTTCCTCGCCCTGGACCCCTTCTTCGCCGGACACGCGGGCCTGCTGCACACCGATGCGCTGCAGGCCACGTTCGTTCTCCTGGCGCTCCTGTTGGTGCTCCCTGTGCGGGCTGATCGTCGGAGCGCGTCCGGCCAGCCGTGGATCGCCTTAGGGGGCGCAGCTCTTGCTCTGGCGCTCGCGGGCCTGACCAAGATGCTGGGGCTGCTGGCGGCCCCGGGGGTGGCGCTGGCGCTCTTCCTCGTCGCCGGTGGCTCATGGCGCCGGCGCGCTGCGCGCGTGGCTGTTCTGACGGGGCTGACGATGCTCTTCCTGTTGGTGCTCTACCCGCCTGCCTGGAGCGATCCGGGGGCTGCCGTGCAATCCTTGATCGCCGCGGTGACCTATCACGAAGGCATCGGCCTGCGACCTGTCTTCTTTGCCGGTCGGACGACCACCGATCCCGGCCCTTGGTTCTATCCCGTGGTGCTTCTCTTCCGGCTGACGCCTCCTGTGCTGCTGGGCTTGGTGTGTGTCAGGCCCGGCGAGGGTGTCGGGCTCAAGCGAAGCCTGCGCCACCTTCGCCGGGGCCTCCTGTCCTCTCCAACTCGCACGATCATCCTCGGGTGTTGCCTTCCCGTGCTCAGCTATCTCGCTGCGATCACGGTCGCCGGCAAGAAGTTCGACCGTTACGTGCTGACGGTGGTGCCGCTCCTCACGCTGATCGCGGCGCATCGCTGGTCTCCTACGCGACGGGGTCAGCGACGCGTGCTTCTCGCCTTGCTGCTTCTCCCATGGTCGCTGGTGGCCCTGGTCCCGCTGCAGTACGCGAGCCCACTGGCCGGCGGGCCGTGGGGGGCGCAGCACGTGATCCCGCTCGGTTGGGGCGAGGCCTCGGGGCTCGCCGCCCATAGCGTACGCGCGTCGGATGCTCTGAGTGTGGACGGAGGGTCCACGCTGATGACCCGCAACGTGCCCGGTGCTGCCTCGCTCTTCCCAGGGCAGACCTGGGCATGGGATGAGGATCGCCTGGGCTGTACCGAGCTGCTGTTCGATGCCGACGGTGGTGTGCACGAGGGCTATGTGGCGCTGGACAAGGTCTATGCCGGTGGGCGCCTGCAGACGACGGTCTATGCTCGGGTGGTCGAGCCGGCGACGCCCTTGCCTGGGGTG
>JAXGUU010000471.1:0-3008 GCA_040774145.1 Anaerolineae bacterium | reverse complement strand
GACGTGATCCCGCAGAGCGACCTGCTCTAAGTCACGAACGTCGATACCATCGACGGTCACCCTGCCGGCGCTGACATCGTAGAAGCGTGGAACGAGATGGACAAGGCTCGATTTGCCCGCACCCGTGGCCCCCAGCACAGCCACCGTCTCGCCCGGCTCTGCGGTGAAGCTGACATCCTGAAGAACGGGATCGGCGCCGTCGCCATCATAGCTGAAGCTCACCCCCTCGAACGCTACCCGTCCACGCAGGGACGCCACGCGCTGTGCGTCGACCCGATCGCGCACAAGAGGGACCTCGGACAAGACCTCATCGATGCGTGCCGCGGAGGCCTCGGCCCGGGCAACGCGCATCGACAGCATGCTGACAAACATCAGCGACCACGAGACGCGAGTGAGGTAGAAGACGAAGGCGATGATCTGTCCCAAGGTCAGGGTGCCGGCATGCACCTGGATGCCGCCGAAGTAGAGCGCTGCGACCACGCCAAGATGAAGTGCGACCGAGATCGCGGGACCCGCAACTGCCACAACGCGCGCAGCACGCACGGCGATCACCTTGAGTGCATCGTTCGCCCTGCCGAAACGCGCAATCTCATACGCCTCACGAACAAAGGCCTTGACCACCCGAACACCCGCCAGGTTCTCCTGCATCACGACGTTGAGATCATCGAGACGCTCTTGCACATCGCCATACATCGGATAGGCCCGCTTGACCACCCAGGTGAGGATCACGGTGATCAGCGGCACCAACGCCACGAACATCACCGCCAGGCGAGGACTCGTGAGAACCGCCATGATCAGGCTGCCCACGACGAGCATCGGGGCGCGGATCATCAACCGCAAGCCCAGTGAGACGAGCTCCTGCACCTGGCTGACATCGCTCGTCAGCCGCGTGATGAGTTGTCCGGTCTCGAGGCGATCGATGTTGCCGAAGGAGAGCGACTGCACCTTCTCGAAGAGCGCATCGCGCAGGTCGGTGCCGAATCCCTGCGAGGCCAGGACCGACGCCGTGGTACACGCGATGCCCACCAGGGCGCCTAAGAGAGAGAGGCCAAGCATCTGCAGCCCTGTGTTGAGGACCACCGCCATGTCCCTCTCAGCGATCCCTAAGTCCACGATGTTCTGGATCAACCGAGGTTGCAGCAGATCGGTCGCCGTTTCGATCAACATCAGGGCCGGAGCTAGGACCGCCCAATGCCAGTAGGGCTTGAGGAAGCCGATCAGCTTACGCATATCGGCCCGATCGATGGCGGGTCCAGGGACCGGTTTCTCTCATGGTGTTCATCGTGCCGCTCACACCCCTATGCTACCCCACCCTCCAGGACTCGCAAACAACGCCTACAGCACCGCGGGCCCGCGGTGCTGTAGGCGTTGTGATGGTGGCTCATTCGCCGGATGACCCGGCACGGTAGACTCACCGTCATTCAGCGGAAATGGCCAACACTTCGGGCGCCTCTTGCCCCTTAAACTGACTCACGTAGAGGTGATGGTAGAACCCACGCTCCGCCAGCAAAGCCTCGTGCGTCCCCCGCTCGATAATCTCGCCGTGGTTGATGACCAGGATAGCATCGGCCTTGCGGATCGTGCTCAGCCGATGGGCGATCACGAAGCTCGTACGCCCCTCCATCAGCCGCAGGAGGGCCTCCTGAATATGGCGCTCGGTCCGCGTGTCAACGCTGCTGGTTGCCTCGTCCAGGATCAGGATACCCGGATCCGCCAGAATTGCCCGTGCGATCGCCAGCAGCTGCCGCTGTCCCTGGCTCAGATTGCTGCCGTTCTCCGAAAGCACCGTATGGTAGCCATGCGGCAATCTGCGAATGAAAGGATCGGCATTGGCGAGCTTCGCCGCAGCTACCACTTCATCGTCGCTCGACTCCAGACGTCCGTAACGGATGTTCTCCATCACCGTCGCGCCGAACAGGAAGGTGTCCTGCAGCACGATCCCCAACTGGCGACGCAGGTCGTCAAGCTTGATGTCACGGATATCGTGGTCATCGACGGTGATCTTGCCCGCGTCGATGTCATAGAAGCGCGGCAGCAGGTTGACGACCGTCGTCTTGCCGGCGCCCGTCGGGCCGACGAGCGCGACGATCTGGCCCCTCTTCGCCCACATACTGACATCCTTCAGCACCGGCACGTCCGACTCGTAGCTGAAATCGACGTGCTCAAAGCGTACGTCGCCACGCACCGAAGGCAACGCGATCGCGTCCGTCGCGTCCTGCACTTCGGGCACTTGATCCAGAATCTCAAAGACCCGCTCAGCCCCCGCCAGCGCCGACTGCACCTGGTTGTAGAGCATCGCCACCTGGTTGAGCGGACGCGAGAAGCGCCGCGCGTAGGCCACAAAACTGGCGATCGTGCCCACCGTCGCCAGACCACTCACGGCGAGCCAGCCGCCCGCACCGGCAACCATCGCGAAGCCCGAATTGTGGATCATATTCATCAGCGGGCCCATAAAGCCACCCCAGATCTGGGCTTGGATGGAGGACTTTCGGACCAGCTCATTGGTCTCGCCGAACTCGGCGATAACGGCTTCTTCGCGCACGTAGGCTTTGACGACCTTCGCGCCGGTCACCGTCTCCTCGATAATGCCGTTGAGCTCACCGAGGTGCTCCTGGCGCGCCTTGAAACCTGCCCGCGTGCGCTTGCCGAGCCACTGCGTGATCACGGCCATCAGGGGAATGATGATCATGGTCACCAGCGCCAGGCGCCAGTTGATGCTGAACATCATGACCGAGATCAGGATCACGCTCAGCAGGCTGTTGGTCAGTTGCACAACGGTCTCGCCGAGCACCCGACTGACATTGTCAACATCATTGGTGAGGCGGCTCATCAGCTCACCGTGTGTGTAGCGGTCAAAGAAACGCAGCGAGAGCGTCTGCAGCTTCGCGAAAAGGTCCTTGCGTAGGTCGCGAACCGCCGACTGCGCCGCCTCCGCCATGACGTACTGCTCCAGCCACGCCGATGCTGCCGCCGTCGCCGAGACCCCGACCAAGAGCAGGGCCAGCCGT
>JAXGUU010000470.1:0-3026 GCA_040774145.1 Anaerolineae bacterium | reverse complement strand
TCACCATCGACCCGAAGATCGTTGAACTCAGCCATCTCAATGGTCTGCCCCATTTGCTCGGCAGCACCGAGACCGACGTGGAGCGCGGTCTGCGCGTCCTGCGCTGGGTGGCCCACGAGATGGACGAACGCTATAAGCTCTTTGCTAAAGCTGTGGCCCGCAATCTCGACGACTACAACGCGCGACTGATCCGTCGTCGGGCGACAGGGAGCAACCCCGCAGCGCCGAACGAGGACGATGAGACCCCTCTACCCCGCATTGTCATCTTCATCGACGAGTTAGCCGACCTGATGATGACAGAGCCCGAGGAGACCGAGCGCATCCTCACACGGATCGCTCAGATGGCTCGCGCGACAGGCATTCACCTGGTCGTCGCAACGCAGCGCCCCAGCACCGATGTGGTGACGGGGTTGATCAAGGCCAACTTCCCCGCTCGCGTCAGCTTCGCCACCGCCAGCGGTGTGGACTCGCGTGTCATCCTTGACACACCCGGCGCGGAGACGCTGCTGGGTCAAGGGGATATGCTTTTCTTGCCCCCGGATGCCTCTGCCCCGATGCGCGTGCAGGGCTGCTACATCTCCGACGACGAATTGGAGGCCCTCATCCGTTTCTGGCAGCAGGAGGCGGGGGCAACACCGGCGAAGGCGCCATGGGACGCCATTGCCGAATCGCAGGGCCCCGAGACCTGGCGCATCGAGGGATTGGGCGAGGACGCCGATCTCCTGGAACAGGCCATCGCTTACGCGAAGAGCCGCGGCAAAGTCACGACCTCGGGGATCCAGAGACGCTTGCACATCAGTTACCCCCGTGCAGCGCGTCTGATGGAGCAGATGGAGACGATGGGCATGGTCGGCCCTCAGGAGAGCGCCGGGCGCAAGCGTAAGGTCATCCTGGGCGACGACGACGAAACGTAGCCCGCGGCACCGTCCCGACGCGCGTCGGCGGGTAGCTTACTTAGAGTTGCAGTGATCGCGCACGGCGGAGATGTACGGGATAGCGGCTGCGCAACCGCTGACCGTCGCGCTTGGCCCACCCCAAGGGAAAGCCGTCGACCGTCACCAGCACGTGCCCCGCAGGCCCGTTATCCATCCAGAAGCCGCCATCCAAGAAGGTCGTGATACGCGGGTCGTCCGGTGAGAGCCGGATGTGGGCCCTCGCCTCCTCGGGCGTGACCGCCATCGCCAGGGCATGGTCAGGCTGTACCTTGCCATGCCGCAGCGAGGCCACCCACCAACCAGGACGTAACACCGGGACCCGCGCCGACAGTGCGGGGGGCATCGGGGAGATGTAGCAATGGTCGTCCTTTGTGAGCATCAGCCCGGTCGTTGGCGGAGCATCCGCGAGCACCTCTCCCAGCGCACGCTCGTAGAGCCCCAGGACGCGACCCGGTATCTCCTGATCCTCCCAGCGCGCGGGCAGATCATCCGGAGGGGGCCCCTGACGCTCCAACAGCGCGTAGAAATGGCCGTGGCCAGGGCCGGTGTGGGGCCAATAGCGTCCCGCACGCCGCACGTGGTCCGCCATATCAAGCCATTCAGGATGGGCCGGGCTCAGGCCCGGCAGATCAGGCAGATCCGACAGCGCAAATGCCGGATGCTCATCGAGGAAGGCCCCGATGACACCCTCGTTCTCCTCAGGTGAGAAGGTGCAGGTGCCATAGAGCATACGCCCCCCGGGACGGACCAGGTCAGCGGCTTGATCGAGAATGCGAAGTTGGCGCGCCGCGTAATCACGCACGGTCGCGAGGCTCCATGAACGCAACGCCCGGGCGTCATCGGCGAAGGTCGCCTCACCCGAACAGGGCGCGTCGACCAATAGCGCGTCAAAGAGACCCGACCAGGCATCCGCCAAGCGATCGGGGTAGGCGTTGGTGACCATAGCGTTCGTGACCCCCATACGCTCCAGGTTCATCGCCAGGATGGTAGCACGCTGACGAGACACCTCGTTGGCGACCAATACACCTTGGTTTCCCATCCGCGCCGCCAGATGCGTGGCCTTGCTTCCCGGCGCCGCGGCCAGGTCGAGCACCCACTCGCCGGGCTGCGGATCGAGCAGCACTGCAGCCGCCATAGCGCTGGGATCCTGGAGATAGTAGACGCCTGCGTTGTGATAGGGATGGCTCCCCGGCGAGACGGCACCCTCGGCGCACAGCCGGAGACCCTCGGCGCACCAGGGCACGGGTTCCGTAGGCCAGGGCATCAGCGCGGCAAGGTCCACGACCTGTCCCCGAGAAGAGTTAAGCCGAATGCCGACGTCGCCCTTGACCAGTGAGGCAAAGAAGCGCTCGGATTCATCACCGAGCCAGGCACGCATCCGCTCGGCAAACGCCGCGGGCCATCGCTCCAAGAGGCTATTCCTTCTCGTAGGGCACGCCATCGGCAGCGGGTGCCCGTGACTGCCCGACCACCCCGGCCAACACGATCATGGTAACCAAATAGGGTGCCATCAGCAGAAATTGCGAAGGAATGGGAACCGAGAAGATCGCCAGGCGCGTCTGTAGCGAATCGGCGAAGCCGAAGATCAACGAGGCGCCCAGCGCTCCCACTGGGTTCCATTTGCCGAAGATCATCGCGGCGAGACCGATGTAGCCTTTGCCCGCCGTCATCAACTCATCGAAGCGGGCGACAGAGCTCAGGACGAGGTAGGCACCACCAAGCCCGGCGACCGCCCCACCCAAGAGCACATTGATGTAACGCACCTTAAAGACGTTGACGCCCAGCGTGTCTGCCGCTCGCGGATGCTCGCCGACCGCCCGCGTGCGCAGTCCCCAGCGCGTGTGGTAGAGCATCAACTGGATCAACACCACCAGTACGAGGGCCAAATAGACCAAGAAGGTCTGATTGAACAGCGCCGGTCCAAGAATCGGGATGCGCGAGAGCCCCGGAATCGGCAGGCGTGCGAAGGTCGCGGGCCGATTCAGTGCAGGGTCCCGTTGAAGGTAACGCGAGCTGAAATAGCTGGTCAGTCCGGTCGCCAGAATATTGATGGCGGTTCCCGCCACGATCTGGTTCACTTTGTACTTGATC
>JAXGUU010000469.1:0-3037 GCA_040774145.1 Anaerolineae bacterium | reverse complement strand
GCACCGCCGCTGCTCACGTCAGGATCGCCGTCGATCTGACCAAAGAGGGTGTGCTCACCAAGGAAGAGGCGCTGATGCGCGTCGAGCCCGAACACGTCGAGCAGCTGATGCGTCCGGCGTTCGATCCGGAGGCGGTCAAGACCCCGGTTGCGCGCGGCCTTAACGCTTCGCCTGGGGCGGCTGTGGGCCAGGCGGTCTTCACGGCTGATCGGGCTATGGAGCTGGCGACCAGTGGCGTAGATGTCATCCTGGTTCGGCCTGAGACGGCCCCCGATGACGTTCCCGGTATGATGGCCTCCAAGGGCGTCCTGACCCAGAAGGGTGGTGCGACCTCGCACGCCGCTGTGGTGGCACGTGGCAACAACCTGCCCTGTGTCGCCGGTTGTGGTGAGATCTCGGTCGACGTGAACCGTCGCCAGTTCACCGCCCCCGGGGGAACTGTGATCCGCGAAGGTGATGTGATCTCGATCGATGGTTACACGGGCGAGGTCTTCAGCGGTGCCGTGCCGATGATCGCTAGCCAGTACGATGAGCAGGTCGATCTGATCACGCTGCTCAGCTGGGCCGATGGTGTCCGCAAGCTGGGGATCCGCACCAACGCTGACCTGCCTCACGATGCACGCCGCGCCGTGGCCTTCGGCGCCGAGGGCATCGGCCTCTGCCGCACCGAGCATATGTTCTTCGACGAGCGCGCACGCGATGCAGTGGTGCGTATGATCATCGCTGAGAATGACGAGGAGCGCGAGGCGGCACTCAACGATATGCTGCCGATCCAGGAGCAGGACTTCGAAGGTGTCTTCGAGGCGATGGACGGGAAGCCGGTCATCATGCGCCTGATCGATCCCCCGATGCACGAGTTCCTGCCCAACCGTGAGGAGCTGATCGATGAGCTCTACACGCTGAAGATGGAGATCCTGGCGAACGCGAGCAACTTCGAGGAGCTTGATGAGTTGCGGGCCAAGCTGGACCAGACCGAGAAGATGCTGCGCATCGTCGAGGGTATGTGGGAGATCAACCCGATGATGGGTCTGCGCGGCTGCCGCGCGGGCATCATGTACAAGGGCCTGACGGAGATGCAGACGCGCGCTTACTTCCAGGCTGCGTGCCGTTGTGCCAAGCGGGGCATTGACGTTCACCCCGAGGTGATGATCCCCTTGGTCGGCGTGGTCGCCGAGCTGGAGTACGAGCGCGATAAGCTTGAGGTAGTCGCCGCCGAGGTGATGCGTGAGGAGGGCATTGAGGTGCCCGCGATCTTCGGTACGATGATCGAGGTGCCGCGTGCCGCACTGACCGCCGGCGAGATCGCCAAGAAGGCGGAGTTCTTCTCCTTCGGCACCAACGACCTGACGCAGATGACCTACGGCTACAGCCGCGATGACGCCGAGGGCAAGTTCCTCCTGCAGTACGTCGAGCGCGGTATCCTGCCCGTGAACCCCTTCCAGGTGTTGGATGAGGAGGGTGTGGGCCGGCTGGTTGACCTATGTGTCAAGGAAGGCCGGGCCGCGAACCCCGACCTGGAGGTCGGTATCTGTGGCGAGCATGGTGGCGATCCGCAATCGATCGACTTCTGCCACCGCGTCGGTCTCGACTATGTGAGCTGCTCGCCGTTCCGCGTGCCGGTGGCACGTCTGGCGGCGGCGCAGTCAGCGATTCGCAACGGCTGAATCTCACTCGACTGAGATACAACACAACGGCGGGCCCTACAAGGGCCCGCCGTTGCCGTTAGGAAGCACAACTAGACCGGCTGGTCGGCGGTGGTTGCCGCCGCAGCCTCAGGTGGGTTCCAGAGCAGACTGGCGTCGGTGAGGATCGAACCGATGCGGGCTGCATAGGCCGCGCGAATCTCCCGGTGGAGCGGGATCTGCTCGAGATAGGTACGACGGTAGTGGCTATCAGCGGGAATCAGTGCATGCTTGCGCATCATCTCATCGTAAGCTCGCCTCAGATAACGCGATGCGGCATCGGCTTGATGGGCGGCGGCTAGAGCCTGACTGTATCGGAAGAGCACCTCCTCGCTGACACATTCGACGACCTGCGCAAAGCCAAACCGCTGATAGATCGCGTGTCCCCGCTCTGCCGTTTTGAGCGCGAGATCCAGATACTCTGCCTCGCGGCCCTTGACCGTCTGCGCAAGTCCGAGATAGGCAACGGTCGCCTTGGTGCATGCCGCCATCTCGTACTGCTGGGAGACCAGTGGACTGCTCTCCGCCAGGTCCATCACGCTGAGACTGATCTTGAGGCTGTGCTCAAGCCGTTCGACCACCCTATCCGGATCGGACCTCGAGGCCGCGCGGGCTCCCTCGGCATTGAGCAGGATGGCCTCGACAAGGAGGCGGCTCGCCTGCGCTCGATCCTGCAGAAGATCGCTGATCTCCTCAATCTCGGCAAGTGCTGCGCGGGCCCCCGCATGATCGGCTTCAGCTACGAGGATCTGCGTCACATGGAAGAGCGGATAGACCTCGTGCCGCGATCCTTGGAGGATATGGCGGCACTCCTCAAGGGCGCTGAGCCCACCTGCCTGGTCCCCAAGGTAGATACCCATGATGCGTCCGCAGGCCTGCAGCGCCTCACTCTCCATGGGATGGTGTCCAATCTCGCGGCTGGCGTGCAGGCGTTCCTGCTGGTATTCGGTCAGCAGGCGATAGTAATCACCGGTGCGCTCGAACTCGAGGCCGAGTAGATTGAGCAGGGCCATCTGAACGACCTTGTCCTCAATGCCCTCACTCATCGCCAGTGCCGCTGCTGCCTCAAGATAGTGCATCCCGCGCTCGGGTTCGTCACCGAAGGCGTAGATGCCTCCCATCCCGACCAGCAGGCGCGCTTCGTAGCTGCGCTCTCCTGATTCACGCGCCAGCTCGAGGGCCTCCTCAGCCAACGGCTGCCATTCCGGATCGCTCAGGACCAACCGCTGGTTGATCACGGCGATGACGCTCTCCAGTTCGCGTTTCGGATCCCCGAGCTTCCGCGATAGCTCAATCGCCTCCTGCGCCAGCGGCATCGAGGCGTTGATCTCCTGACGATTCCTGTGGTCGCTGAT
>JAXGUU010000468.1:0-3057 GCA_040774145.1 Anaerolineae bacterium | reverse complement strand
TTGATTTCGCCCGGGCGGAAGTCGGCTTCGATGGTGCAGGACCACGCCGGGAGGGCGATCGTGGCGTGGGTGGCGGCGCCGGCGGTCTCGTAGGCGCGCACGACCAGACCGTTGGACCCTGTGGTTTGTTCGGCGTCCTCGGACTGCTTGAGCACGGTGACCATGACCGTGGGCGGTTCGGCGCTCGCGTAGGATGCTGCAAGTGGGAGCGTGCCCGTGGGGCGGCCTGTGGCGATAAGGGCGATGGGCGGTTGGTTGAGTTCGGCGGCGCGCCGCACGGTGCCCGCCTCCTCCCAGCTCCCGCGATGGGGGTAGAGGCTATAGGTGAAGGTCTGGACGCCCTGGTCCATATAGGTGTATCGGCCCTCGGGATCGAGCTGGGTGGGGTCGTGATGCGCATAGACCGGGCTGCGCAGCACGGTCATGCCGATGTCGTTCTTGAGCACGTCGAGGCTGGGCTTCCCATCGTTCAGAATGCTCAGGCCGTAGGGCGCTCCGGTCCTGGCGAATCCAGAGATGTCGACCCAGCGCTGGATCGGGTACTCTTCGCCATTGGGGAAGCGCTCAATGTGCCCGTAGGGAATCTCGTGGGTCACCTTGTAGCCATGGACCGCCACGGGGAAGCGCAGCTTGAGCAGCTTGTGCTGCTCGTGCCAGTCGACGGTGACGTGGACGTCGATACGGTCGAGGTCGCGTCGGCAGTCCGCCCCCGCGTAGAGCGTGAAGTCCTGCACCAGGGTCGAGTTGCCCCAGGCGCTCTCGACCCGCAGCACGGCTTTGACCGGGCCCTGGGCGACGACCTGGATCCGCGTGGCACCGAAAGTGCCGATCTCTCGATCGAAGCGGAAGACGTCGTGGCTCCATGTGTCACTCGGGTCATCGATCACGACGGGACGCGCGGCGGGGCCCGCCAACACCTCGGTCTCGGCGACCTTGTCATAGAGGCTTGTGAGGAAGCCGGTCTCCGGATCGAAGACCAGGCGCAAGGCGCTGTTATCGAGGGTTGTGTCCGTCGCCTGGACGTCACCGGAGTGGGGCGACCGGGGACCCTCGCCCAGTCTGAAGACGCGATAGCCTGCTGCAGGCAGATCGGCAACGAATGCGATTCGTGCGCGCCCTCCGGCGGTGGCGTGCGACTGGACGTGCTGAGCCGGAACCGGTTGCCCCGCGTCGTCCGTCAGCACGGCGTCCTCAGCGACGCGCCCCGCTTCGAGCTCCACCGGCACACGGACGGGCCACGCGTTGGTGTTGAAGACCACGATGGGCTTGGTGTCCTCTACGTGGGGGATGGCCATATGCCATGCGAGCGACTGGATAGCGTCGTTGGTCGCGCGGTCCGCGATCGTGATCGCCTCGCCAATCTGGCGGTGTGCATCGTCGTAGGCCTCTTCGAGGCTGGAGCCGGCCATGATGTCGTGGAACTGGTTGAAGAGCACATCCTTCCAAGCGTGGGTCAGCTCATCCTTGGGATATGAGAGCCCTGTGGCGTGGGCAGCGATCGCCGACCAGGTCTCGGCTCGCTGAAGCGCGCTTTCCGCCTGCCGATTCCAGCGCTTGATGCCCGAGTGCGCCGCGTAGCAGCCGCTGGCGTGGTGTTGCAGCTCGTCGTGGACGACGGGCAGGGGCCAGTCGCGGGCGCTGACGGCGTCGAAGAAGGCGCCCGTTGTGCTGAACTCGAGCGCCGGCAGGTCCGGATCGTCGTTCAGCCGCCGGATGCTCGCGATGTTCTCGCGTGTGGGGCCGCCGCCGTGGTTGCCCACGCCGTAGAAGCACATGAAGGCATCGACCGGGGGTTTCATCTCGTCGGCACAACGGCGGACGTGGGATTCCAGATCGTGGCCCCAGCTCGTGTAGGTGAAGGGGATGCGGAAGGTGAGCACGCGCGAGCCATCCTCGGCCTCCCACCAGAAGAGGCGTCCGGGCAATCCCTTTTCGTGGGGGCCGGGGCGCATAAAGACGTAGGCATCGAGCCCACTCGCTTTCAGGATCTGGGGCAACACGGCGTGGTGGCCGAAGCTGTCAACGGCATAGCCGACGCGGGCGGTCACGCCGAAGGCTTCCCTGAAGTAGCGCTGACCGTAGAGTGCCTGGCGGACGAAGGACTCGCCGCCGGGGATGTTGCAGTCGGGCTCGATCCACCAGCCGCCGGCAATCTCCCAGCGGCCCTCGGCGACGCGGGCGCGGATCTCGTCGAACATCGCGGGGTCGATGTGCTCGACCCAGGCGTAGAGCGCGGCTGAGCTCGCGGTGAAGCGGAAGTCCGGCGTCTCGGCTATCCGGTCGAGGGCGGAGTGGAAGGTAGCGAGGGTCTCCTGGAACCCTTCGGTCCATTGCCAGAGCCACACCGGGTCGATGTGGGCGTTGCCGATCATGTGGAGGGTCTGAGCTTTCACGGTGGTCGCTCCCGATGGTGTAAGGTGGCCTGCGGACAGAGCGGCGGGCCGATCTGTTTGTGGCCATTATAGTCTGGGTGCTAAGGGCGACAAAGGCGTCCAGGCTCGCAATCCATCCTTTCGTCTGCTTGCTGGGAGACTCGCACTCGCCATCCCCAGGACGATGAACAAGATCAGGCTCATGTGCAGCCAAGCCTCTTGCCCTGCCAGGGAGATTGCCCGCGGCAGATCCACCATTGCAGCGGGCGGTTATTTGAGGGCGTGAAGCGCCAGCGTGCGCTAGAGCTGTAGCTCGGTGACATTCAGATGGTCTGCAGCTGTACACTCATCAGGCGATCATGGCTCCAAGCTCGCGCAGCTCGGCGACGACGTCATCCGGCAGGACGGGTGGGTCCACCCCCAGAAGCCTGCACGTGATGAGCTTCTCTGCCGTGGTCTCTACCATATCCGTGACGTCCGCAGCACGGCGGAGGCTGCTGCCTGCCACGACAAGCCCATGGTTCTGCATCAGGATGGTAGCACCCCTGGTCCCCAGGGCGCGGGCGACCGCCTCGCCGAGCTCGCGACTACCCGGCCGGATGAAGGGCACGACCGGCACATCGCCGAGGAATGCCGCATCGCCCGAGATGGGCAGGAACGGCGTTCCCGTCAAGGCCATCAGCGT
>JAXGUU010000467.1:0-3058 GCA_040774145.1 Anaerolineae bacterium | reverse complement strand
TGATCGCACTAACCGACGAGAACGGGGGATTCGGTTTCCTGGCTAGCTACGGGTTGCCGCCCGCTCTGGTGGACTCGTTTCAGCCCCTGGTGGAGGGTGTCCCGCCGGTTGATCGGGTCGAGGACTTTCATATCCCTGACCTGGCCGACAAGCTCGGGCGGATCGCTGAGGAGACGGGGCTGTTGCTGCGGCAGGTTGTAGCCCTTCCCATGATCGCTGAGCAGGAGCTGCTGGGCGTCATCTACATCTTCCGCACGCAGAGCTCGCGCTTCTCTCTTGACGACCGTCAGATCCTAGCGAGCTTCGCCGATTATGCTGCCATCGCCGTCTACAACGCGCGCCTCTATGAGTCTGCAGAACGTGAGCGGCGTCGACTGGACGCGCTCCTCGACTCCAGCGCCGATGGTATTATGGTGTTGCGCTCTGATCTGAAGATCGAGCGTTTCAACCGTGCGCTGGTGGCCTTGACGGGGTGGCAAGCTCCCCAGGCCGTAGGGCGTCGTCACGACGAGGTGATCACGTGGGCGAGGCGCACCTCGCGACGCTCGCTCGAGGAGGCCGTAGCTCAGGGCTGGCCGACCGACGAGGGGCGCACCCTCTACGTCGAGGGGGAGTTGCGCCGCCGAAACGGTAGCCTGGTCTCCTTAGCCATCACGTACGCTCCGCTGATGACGCGGGGCAGTGAGGTGCTCAACATCATCGGCACTGCGCGTGACATTACGCGGTTCCGGGAGGCTGATGCACTGAAAGACACATTCATCTCCGTCGTCTCCCACGAACTCAAGACGCCGGTGGCGATCATCAAGGGGTATGCTGAGACTCTGCTGCGACCTGAGGCACGCCGCAACCCGGGTATTGTCGAGGACATGCTCTCCGATATCACCCAAGAGGCGGATCGCCTGACACGTCTCGTCGACGATCTACTGGATGCCTCGCGGCTCCAGGCCGGTGGCCTCCCATTTCGTGACGTCGATGAGGTTGACCTGCGTTCGATCGTGGAGCACGTGGTCGGTCGGTACCGCGGTCGGACGCGGAAGCACGAATTGGCTATGGAGTTCCCGGACAGCTTCCCGGTCGTCATAGGCGATGCTGAGCGCTTGGATCAAGTGATCGACAACCTCATCTCCAATGCCATCAAGTACTCTCCTCGTGGTGGGAAAATCGAGATCCGGGGACAGTCGACGCCGGCGGAGGTGCTCATCTCCGTTGCCGACGAGGGCGTTGGTATCCCGTTCGACGAGCAAGAGCGCATCTTCGACCGTTTCTACCGCGTGGAGGGCCCTGAGACGCGTGCGGCGGCCGGCACGGGGCTCGGACTCTACCTGAGTCGCGCCATTGTGGAAGCCCATGGAGGGCGCTGCTGGGTGACGAGCGCTCCAGGATCCGGCTCGACTTTTTTCATCGCTCTACCGCGGGAGACAGGGCTCGCCATCTGGCGCGATGAGAGTCTGGTATAATGGGAAGGCTTAGGATGCGGGCGCCGCGACGCAGGTGGCGTCACGCACGCAGTAGATTGTGGATGTAGCGATAGACAAAGGAGCAAGTGAATGCCGCCTAGATATGCAGCAACCGTGAGTTGCCCATCATGTGGAACACGATTTCAAGCGCCTATTGAGCAGATCCTGGATGTGCGAGTTGACCCGTCGGTGAGGAATCGCGTCATGGGTGGGGCCATCAATGTCGCTGTCTGCCCCTCGTGCGGTACGGGTGGCGCTCTGGGCCTGCCCTTCATCTACCACGATCCGGAGAAGGAAGTTGCCCTGCTCTACCTTCCGATCGAATCCGGAGCCAACGAGGTCGAGCGGCAGCAGGCCGCGGGGCGTTTGACGCGTCAGTTGATGGATGCGATGGCGCCCGAGGAGCGCAAGGGATACCTGCTGCAGCCTGAGACGTTCATCAATCTGGAGACGCTCGTCAAGCGTGTGCTCGAGATTGAGGGGGTCTCCGAGGAGGACATGGCGCGCAGCCAACACCAGCGTGAGCTTCTCGGTACGCTGTTGGAAGCAGAGGAGGAGACGTGGGGCAGTCTGGTGGCCGAGCATGCCTCGCTGGTTGATGAGGGGCTCTTTGCCTTCATCGAGTATGTGATCCAACTGGCTGGGGCCTCGGGAGCAGGGACACAGCAAGCCGAGAAGCTGGAGGCTCTCCATACCTTCCTGGTAGAGGAGACTGAGACGGGACGGCTTCTCCGTGAGCGCAGCGACGTGATCCGGCAGTTCGCCGAGGATCCCAATCGCGATACCCTTCTCGAGGCCTTGAGCAAGGCCCCCGACGAGCAGACGATCGACCTCCTGGTCCAGAATGGTGTCTCGCTGATGGACTACGCTTTCTTCCAGAAGCTGAATCAGCGAATTGAAGAGGCCTCGCCGGACGAGGCATCGGCGCTGCAACGATTGCGGCGCGGCATCCTCGATCGGCGCGACGCGCTGGTCGAGCAGAGCGATGACGTGGTCCGGGAACGGGCACAGCTTCTGGAGAAGCTGTTAATGACGCAGGATCCCAAGCGCATGGCGAGCAGCCATCTCTCCGAGTTGGATGAGCTGTTCTTCGGCGTGTTGGGCGTTCAGCTGCAGGATGCGCAGCAGTCACAGGATAAGCAGGCCGTTGCGGCTCTGCAGCGGGTGGCTGCCACCGTCAACGAGGTCATTGAGGGCACGATGCCGCCTGAGATCGCGCTGACGCGCCGCCTGATGGCGGCCCCCTCCGACGAGCAGCTTGAGGCGCAGTTGCGGACGGTGCGCAAGATGCTGACGCCGGAGTTCCTGCAGTTCCTGGAGGCGCTGGAGAGCTCGATGCGCGAAGAGGGGCAGGAAGATGCGGCTGATCGTGTGGTCACGATTCGTGCGAAAGCGCGTGAGATTGCGCCTGCGCCGGCGGATGGCGATGGGGGCGGTGCTCCTGTGGTCGGCTCGGCGGCGCGTCCTGCCGAGCAGCGCGACGGACCAGGCGCCTCTGAGGAGCGAACTGCCTCGGGACTGATCATCGCGAAGCGCTAACGCGTACGGTCTCTTCTGATTCGGTGCCAGAATGGGGATGAGAGCGAACGCTCTCATCCCTT
>JAXGUU010000466.1:0-3066 GCA_040774145.1 Anaerolineae bacterium | reverse complement strand
TTTACTGCGCCCCATGCTCCCTCTCCCTCCCCCCGCAGCCTTCAGAAACTCGCTCAACCCAGCTCTATGTCCCTCTGTCGTTCGGTTCCCTCGGTCATCCTATCCCTTTTACTGCGGAATCTCGCCCCTCGCACAACCTTGACGCATCTCAACCCACCTCTATAATGAAAACCGTACAATTGAGTCGCCTCGCGGCCCTGATCGACCCGAGGCACAACAGCCCAACAGACGCGGCGCAGGCCACTCTTTCACGATAGCACCACAGCGAGGCGCGAAACACCCATGCCCAACAACAACAACCATCTCGACCTCCCGGCCCTCGAATCCTGGCTCTGGGACGCCGCCTGCAGCATCCGCGGCCCGGTCGATGCCGCCAAGTACCGCGACTACATCCTCCCGCTCCTCTTCTACAAGCGCCTCTCCGACGTCTACGCCGACGAGGTCACCCGCGTCGCCGGCGAGATCGGGGACGCGGAGCTGGCGCAGCAGCTGATCGAGCAGGACCGCTCGCTGACCCGCGTCTTCATCCCCGACGCCTACACCTGGACCGAGCTCCGCCGCAGTCCGGTGGACCTCGGCGAGCGCCTGACCACCGCCGTGCGCGAGATCGCCAAGGAGAACCCCGACCTCTCCGGCGTGATCGACATCGTCGACTACAACGCCACCACGGCGGGCCAGCGCCGGCGAGTTCTACACACCGATGGGCGTCGCCACCCTCATGGCCTACATCATCGACCCCCAGCAGGGCGAGTCGCTCTATGACCCCACCAGCGGCTCCGGCGGGCTCCTCGTCAAGTCGCAGCTACGCCTCGCGGAGAAGGTCGCCGCCGAGCGTGGTATCGCCGACCCGCACGACCTGCCGCCCGACGCCATCGAGCGCCCGCTGCGCCTCTTCGGGCAGGAGATCCTGCCCACCACCTACGCCATGGGCCGCATGAACGCCTTCCTCCACGATATGACCGCCGAGATCGCCCTCGGCGACACGATGCGCAGCCCCAAGTTCACCCGCGATGGACAGCTGCAGACCTTCGACAAGGTCGTCGCCAATCCGATGTGGAACCAGACCTTCCCCACCGAGGTCTACGAGAACGACACCTATGGGCGATTTGCCCGCGGCACCCCGCCCGGCAGCTCCGCCGACTGGGGCTGGATCCAGCATATGGAGGCCGGCCTCAACGAGGGCAGCAACCGCGAGCGCGACATCCGCGCCAAGTTCGTCGAGCAGGGCCTCGTCGAGGCCGTGATCCTGCTGCCCGAGAACCTCTTCTACAACACCAGCGCGCCGGGGCATAATCCTCGTCATCCACACGGCCAACCCGCACCCGGGCGAGATCCTGCTGATCAACGCCGCCAAGCTCCTCACCAAGGGCCGCCCCAAGAACGAGCTGATGCCCGAGCACATCCGGCAGATCGCGCAGCTCTACCTCGACTGGCAGGCAGAGAAGGAGCTGAGCGCGATCATCAGTGAGGAAGAGGCAGCGCGCAACGACTACAACCTCAGCCCCAGCCGCTACATCTCCGTCGACGACGGCGAGCCGGTCCTGCCCCTGGAGGAAGCCGTGGTCCTGCTCGCCCAGGCCGAGGAGGCCCGCGCCGAGGCAGACGCGGCACTCGATGACGTGTTGGCGACCTTGGGGTTCAAGGGTTGGCGAGAGGCGTAACCTTATGAACACTTTCGAGCTAAACTGTGAACATCAGCAGTGCTTATGTGCGCAGCTGTAAATAAGGACCGATTTGCGGAAATCACGGGGCAAATCCGCAGCCGGCCTTTTCGCGATGGGTTGAAACCTTTGGGGTTTTCTTGTGTTGAAGGCGCCTTCATGACAAGAAAACCCCAAAGGTTTTCCGGAATGGCGGGGCCCACGCCGGAAAGGACGCCGATCTTAGTTTACAAATGACCGTAACATGAGGTATAATGTAAACAAAGAGCGGCAAGGAGGCACCCTATGGGGATCGGAGAACGGCTGAAGATGGCCCGGCAGATGGCCGGGATGAGCCAGCGCGACCTCGCCAAGGCAGCCGGCGTCAGCGCGATGGCGATCTCGAAATACGAGCGCGACCTGATGACGCCGGGGTCCGACGTGCTGCTGCGGCTTGGGCGGGCGCTTGACGTCAGGGCCGGGTTCTTCCTGCGACCCGTGACTACGAGCCTGACGGCGCCCTCGTTCCGCCGCAGGGCATCCCTGGGGCCCAGGGCACAGCAAGCGATCCTCGCCCGCACGCAGGCCTGGTTGGAGCGCTATCTCGACGTGGAGAGCCTGGTCGCCGACGCCCCCGCTTATGTGCCGCCCGCCGGCGACGCGCGCGCGGCGACGCTGGACGAAGTCGAACGTGTCGCGGAGGATGTGCGCCGGACCTGGGACCTGGGGCTGGATCCCATCGACAGCCTCGTCGAGGTACTGGAGCGCCACGGCATCAAGGTCGGGCTCATCGACGCTGTGGAGGGGAGCGACCACTTCGACGCCCTCACGCTGTGGGCCGACGCGCAGACGCCGGTGATGGTCGTGAAGGCCGGCATGCCCGGCGACCGGCAGCGGCTGAGCCTGGCCCACGAGCTGGGCCACCTGATCCTCGACCCGGCCCCGGAGCTCGACGAGGAGAAGGCGGCGTTCCGATTCGCGGGCGCCTTCCTGGTGCCGCGATCGATGGCGCTCTACGAGCTGGGCGAGCGCCGCAGCGAGCTGGACATGCTCGAGCTCCACATCCTCAAACACAGATACGGCGTGAGCATGCAGGCGTGGATCTACCGCGCTCACGACCTGGGCATCATCTCCGATGCAGCGGCGACGGCGCTGTGGAAGCAGTTCAGCGCCCGGGGCTGGCGCGAGGAGGAGCCCGGCGACCCCATCCCCCAGGAGGTGCCCGAGCGACTGGAGCGGCTCGTGCTGCGGGCGCTCGCCGAGGACGTGATCACCGAGTCGCGGGCGGCGGAGCTGTTGGGCCGGCCCTTGAGGGCCTATCGGGAGGCGCAAGCGGAACGCCATGCCGGATTCCCTGCCCTGGTACGTCCTTGACGCCAACGTCCCCATCGACCTGCACACCGGCGGTCTGCTCGACGCGCTCTTC
>JAXGUU010000465.1:0-3066 GCA_040774145.1 Anaerolineae bacterium | reverse complement strand
CTGAGGTGGGAAAGACCAAGCGGGGCAAAGGTACGAAGCTCATGGCAGTGGCAGACCGCGCTGGTCTTCCTCTCGCCATATGCACAGACAGTGCTTCGCCGCACGAAGTGACGCTGGTGCAGAAGACGCTGGAGGCGCTCTTGGTGGACGAGCTTCCCACGCGCCTGATCGGTGACAAAGCTTACGATAGTGACCCTTTGGACCAGCAGTTGGCAGCGCAAGGGATCGACATGATTGCCCCCCATCGTCGCAACCGGCGCAAGCCGCGTACCCAGGACGGTCGCAAGCTGCGTCGCTACCGGCGACGCTGGAAGGTCGAACGGCTTTTCGCCTGGCTGCAGAACTACCGGCGCTTGGTGGTGCGCTACGAGCGGCATGCCGAGAACTACCTCGCTTTCGCCCAGTTGGGCTGCATCATCATTCTGCTGAAACACTGTTTTTGAGATGAGTTCTAATGTGTCTCAGCGCTCCGTAACGCCACGTCGCCGCGTCTTGCGTGCGTTAGCTCACGAGGCGCCGGCGACCGACCTGATCGGAGGACGCGTGCCGTTCTCCTGGAACTTCGGGCCGACAGCGGAGATGGCGGCGGAGCTCAGCCGATATCTGGCAGCCCGGGGGATCGATTGGCAGGCGCTGCGCGAAGAGGTGGATGACATCCGCCAGATCGCCCCGGTCTATGTCGGCCCTGTGCTTCCGCCGGGGGCCGACGTGTGGGGCATCCGGCGTCGATCGCACTCCTATGGGACCGGCGCCTATGACGAGATCGCGCATCATCCCCTGGCGGGCTTGCGCGACCCGGCGGCGCTTGACGACGTCCCGTGGCCCGATCCGCGGGCCTATGACTACGGGGAACTTCGCGCACAGGCCATGGCGGTGGCTCGGGGACCTGAGGGACGCGACCACGCCGTGAAGCTCGCGATCCGTGCGTGCGGCAATCCGTTTGAGATCTACTGCTGGATGACGGGATTGGAAGAGGCGTTGGTCAACGTGCTTCTCCATCCGGAGCTGGTACGGGCGGCGCTTGAGCGCATCACTGCAACCTTCGCCGCTACGCTGCGCCTGGCGCTGGCTGAAGTGGGCGACCTGGTCGATATCCTCTATTTTGCCGATGACCTGGGTGGGCAGCAAGGGCTGTTGATGTCGCCGCGAGCGTATCGTGAGGTGCTCAAGCCCTACCACGCCGAGCTTTTTGGGGTTGCGAAACAGCATGCACCGAGCGCTGCCGTGATGTTCCACAGCGACGGCGCGGTCTTCGACATCCTTCCGGATCTCATCGATGCCGGCGTCGAGGTGCTGGAGGCTGTGCAGGTCGATGCGGAGGGGATGGAGCCGGCGCGCCTCAAGGCAGTCTACGGTGACCGTCTGACCTTTCACGGGGGGATCGCCGTTCAGTCGCTGCTGCCCAACGCGGATGCCGTGACGGTCGAAGCCGAATGCCGGCATCTGGTGGAGGTCTTCGGCGAAGGCGGCGGGTATATCGCTGCGCCGACGCACGCCATCCAGGTCGGGACGCCTCCTGAGAACGTGCTCGCGATGCTGCGCGCCGTGTTGGGTGAGACCGATTATGAGGCCGCATTGGCCGCGGCGCGTTGTTGGTAGGTTGGGGGTAGAATGATGTGCACGTATGCGAGCGTGCTCCGGTCGGGATGCACAAGGTGGGTCATGGGTGCAATCGGAGGTGAGTAGATGATCGCTACGATGGATCACATCGTCATCAACGCGCTGGATGTAGATGCAATGGTCGCCTTCTATGTCAAGGTCCTGGCGTTTGCGCCTGAGCGTGTGGAAGCCTTTCACGAGGGCACGGCGCCCTTTCCCTCGGTGCGCCTGAATGCCGGCACGATCATCGATTTCTTCCCCAAGGGGATGTGGAAGGGATTGGAGATCACGGGCCCGCGGAGTGAGACTATGAATCACTTCTGCCTCACCGTGACGTGAGAGGACTGGGAAGCGCTGCGGGGTCGCCTCTCGTCGCACGGCGTCGAGATCGAGGTGGGGCCCGTGCCTCGGTGGGGCGCACGGGGCGTGGGTACCTCGATTTACTTCCGCGATCCCGAGGGCAATCTGGTCGAGGCGCGGACCTACGACGCCTGAAAGGCCCCCGGCTGCCCGAGACCTACGACGACACGTTGCGCATCTACAACGAACCATCTTGAGCTCATCCTACCGCGCGTATTTGGACTTCGCTGTCGAGACGGCTTACCTGGCAGGTCGTCTGACGCTTGGCTCCTTTCAGACGGGCATCCGGCCCGACATCAAGGCCGACGATACACCGGTGACCGTCGCCGACCGGGCATCGGAGGCGTTGATGCGCGGGCGCATCGAGGCGCGCTATCCCAGCCACGCCATTGTGGGCGAGGAGTATGGGACGGAGGACCGCGGCGGGGGCGTTTCCCACCGTTGGTATCTCGATCCTATCGACGGCACGAAGTCCTTCATCCGCGGCGTGCCCCTCTACGCGGTGCTGATCGGGTTGGAGATCGAGGGCACCGTTGAGGTCGGGGTGGCCTATTTCCCTGCCTTGGAGATGATGGTGGGGGCGGCGACGGGTGAGGGCTGCTGGTGGAACGGGCGAAGGGCGCGGGTGTCGGAGGTGGCCAGCCTGGACCAGGGCTGCGTCAGCTTCACGGACGTGGCGTCCTTCGAGCGACACGGGCGCGGAGCGGCGTGGCGGCGCGTTCAGCAGGCCACGGCCTTCCGCGCAGGGTGGGGCGATGCTTATGGCCACGCGCTGGTCGCCACGGGGCGCGTGGAATTGATGCTCGATCCCGTGATGAGCGTTTGGGACTGCGGGCCATTCCCCCCGATCCTGAAGGAGGCCGGTGGCTACTTCGGCGATTGGTCGGGGAACGCCACGATTCATGCCGGCGAGGCGCTTTCGACAACTCAGGCGCTGCTGCCGGATGTCCTGAGTCTCATCGGCGACGATGGGGCGCACGAGATAAGGAGCGAACCATGAGCGAGGAGCTTTCCCCCTTTGTGGATGAGGTCAAACCGGAGAGCGAGGGCTCTCCCGCGCCGCAGCGAGCCGGCACGAGCGGACGTAAGCGCACCGGTCCCCTCTGG
>JAXGUU010000464.1:0-3072 GCA_040774145.1 Anaerolineae bacterium | reverse complement strand
CGCGCCGAGGCTCACGAACTTCTGCGGCTCCTTGAGGAACTCCACGACCTCGCGCAGCTCTTCTTTCGACTCCTCGACGCCCGCCACGTCGTCAAACGTGACGGCGGGGCGATCGCCGGAGAACATCCGCGCCTTGCTCTTGCCGAACGACATCGCCTGGTTGTTCGCCCCCTGGAACTGGCGGATGAAGAAGTAGAAGAAGGCAACACCGGCCATGATGCTGAGCACCGTGATGCCGATGTTGATCATCGTCCCCCAGTCGACCGGCTCCACATACTCGATATCGATGGACTGCAGGGCCGCCTCGCCCACGCCCAACGCCGACAGCTGCTCAAGGAGCGTCGACTCCGGTCCCTTGCGCGAGATCACGACCTGCTCGCCGGCCTGATTACGCTGCTTGTACGTGACGGTCAACTCATCGCCACGCACCTGAATGCCGGCAATCTCGTCTGCGCTCGCGTCTGCCGCCACCTGATTCAGCGGCACGATCGCCGTCTGGCTGCCCCCGGAGATGTAGCTGTAGACCAGGAAGAGCACCGCGGCAATGATCATCAGATAGACGAAATTGCTGCTGCTTTTTGACTTCATAGCGCCTCCTCAAGCGACCCGCGGGCTAACCAGGGCGGGTCGAACCATGACAACCTTGGCAATCCCACGATACCTATCTCTTTTTTTCCATTATACCAGAGATTCGGGGAAGGATAAGGGGATGACAACGAAGATTCGACTAGCGGACCGTGATCGTCGTCACGAAGATCGTGTGATCCACCACCTGGGCCACACCCGCGTCGACCACGGGCATACGCCCCGCGTCGTCATAGAGCCCGACGCGGATCTGGTAGGTGCCCGGTGGCGTCCCGGCGGGTAGATCCACCTGGTGGGGGTCGTTGATCACCTCGCCGGGCGTCCAGCCGGTTGTGGGCCGCAGCCCGTTCAGCGGGATGATGTCCTGCTGCGCGACTGATGCGCCCATATCCGCGGTCAGGATATGGATGAAGACCTGATAGGAGCGATCGATGGGGGCCGTGCACCGCCAGCGCAGCGTCACAGGCACGCTCGCGCCTGCGTTGAAGGCGAACTGGGAGACCCACGCCTGCTCCAGCAGCACCTGGTTGTTGAAGTTCACCCCGAGCAAGATAGGGACGTTGGCCCCACCGCTCACCGTCAGCGTCACCGTATCCCCGGCCCGCACCTCGGTGTTGGGCGAGGGCGACTGCTCCAGGATCCTGCCGGCGGCCTCGGTGCTGCGCACCTCGTTGATCGTGAGCAGCAGTCCCTCCGACTCCAGCCCATCCTCGACCATCGCCAGTTCGTAGCCGATGACGTCGGGCAGCGTCAACACCCGCCCCGCGGCCAGCACCACGCTCACCGTCGAGCCCGACGGCACGCGGTTGCCCGCGTCGGGCGTCTGCTCCAGCACCGCTCCGGGGCGCGTGTCCGTCGTCTCGCGCTCGCCCAGCACCTCGACCTCCAGCCCCAGGCTCTGGGCCAGTCGCTGCGCATCGGCAGCGCTCAATCCGGACAGGTTGGGCACCGTCACCTCGACCTCAGGCGTGCCCGCCCCGGGTGTGCCGACACCGGGCGTGATCTCGACCACCGGCGTGATCACCGGGGGCGGCGCCGTATAGGCACGATAGACGTAAAGCCACAGCGGCACCAACCCAATGACCGCGATCGCGGCCACGCCCAGCAACATCCACAGGGTCGTGTCCAGGCCCTGATGCTCCGACAACGGCTGCGTTCCATCCGCCGCGACGTTCGGGTCCGGGGTGTTGGGCGTGAGGTCGACCCCGCTCACGTCACGCGTTGAGATCACCGGCGTCTCCGCCGCCACAGGCGCAAACGGCCCCGTCCCCTCCTGCCCGTGGCGCATGTACTGCTCGAGCGCCATCACCAGTTGATCGCCGTTACGATAGCGCTGCGTGGGCTCCTTGGACAGGATCTTGCGCACCAGCCAATCCAGACCGCTGGGGATGCGCGGGTTCAACGCCGTCAGAGGTGCGGGCTCCTCACGCACGTGCTTCATCGCCAGGACCTCAGGATCCTGGTCGTGGAAGGGGGGCACCCCCGTCAGCATCTCGTAGAGCATCACGCCGATGCTGTAGACGTCGGACGCGGGGGTCGGAACCTGACCTCGGGCCTGCTCCGGCGCCAGATAGTGCGGGCTGCCCCACACCACGTCGAGGGGCTCCGCGGCGCCCTCTTCCTGCTGCAGCGCCCGCGCGATCCCGAAGTCAGCCACCTTGACCTGCCCATCATCGGTCACCAGGATGTTCTGAGGCTTCAGGTCACAGTGCACGATCCCCGCGCGATGCGCCATCCCGACGCCGGACGCGATCGCCTGAGCCAGCCGCAGCGCCTGGGCGACCGGAAGCGGCGCATCACGGCGGATCAGCGTCTTGAGGTCATCTCCGGGCACCAGCTCCATGACGATGAAGGGGTGATCCCCCTGATCGGTGCCCACGTCATAGATGTGCACGATGTTGGAGTGGTCCAACTTGGCCGCCGAGCGCGCCTCGCGCAGGAAGCGCTCCCGCGCCTCGGGGTCGCTGGCATAGGGCTCGCGCAGGAACTTCACCGCGACGCCCCGCTCCAGCAGCAGGTCCTCGCCCCGGTACACCGTAGCCATCCCGCCCGCGCCGACCAGCTCGACCAGACGGTAACGATCGTTGACAATCGTGGGTTTCATCAGCCTCTCACGTTTCGGTTGCACGCATTCTACCCCGAGCCAAACCATTGTCAATCGCGAGCCGGCGCACCGACCCTCTTCCGGGAAGCTCGACGAGCCCTACCCAACGCCGACCCTGTCATCCCAACCGCCGACCCTGTCATCCCGAACGAATGTGAGGGATCTCCCCCGTCGGAGCGGAGAGCAGCACATCGCATGTCACCCTTCGAGCGGCTGCGCAGCCTGCACCGCTGCGATCCGTAGGGCCTGCCCTATTGGCCCCGCGACCAATGCCCGATCTATTCCCCCGCCCGATGACAAGGTCACGATTGTCGGCTATGATGGGGCCAGGTCAGAACCCGAATGAGGTGAACGATGACGCGACCCAGCCACCAGCGCCGCCT
>JAXGUU010000463.1:0-3083 GCA_040774145.1 Anaerolineae bacterium | reverse complement strand
GTGATGCTTTACACCTGTACCTCCGGAGCCACAAGCACGTGGGTGGCCGAGACATCGGCTCTCGCGACGTACCACGTCGCGGGCGAGGAGCCGGCGGGCTTCGACCTGTCGCAGCTTCTCATCCCAGGGGAGCGGACTTCAGCTTCCACCGCGGTCCGGTCGACGCTGTCGACGCCGGACAGCACCAGTTCGGCCCTCGAGACCGCCGAAGAAGCCGACGCGATGCGGATGCTGGCGCTCTTCTCGTCTCTGGGAGGTCAGTGTGTCCGGCCGGACCTGAAGACCGTCGACTGGATCCCGCTGGTGTTCACGGTGCAGGACCTTCCCGCGCTGCGAGCTTTCCTGGATCGCCATCCGGCCATTCGCCCACTTCTGTCCGAGTTCTACGGCGTCGCCCACCGTCTCGCCCCGGCATGCGAGCTCACGCTCACCGTGCTCGACGATACGTTGTTCGCGCTGATCATGACGGCGCTGCCCTATGAGGAAGGCCACCAGGTGCTCGACCGGATCGATCGCGAGTGGTATCTCCGGCTGGATGCCGCGCTCATGCTGCACTTCGAGATCGACATTCGCTTCGTATGAGCTACGATTGGTGTGAGTTCCTCGATCTGGCCCTCGCCCTCCAGGGCGACGCGCCCCAGAGCGCTGTCCCGGATGCCGCGCTCAGGTCGGCCATCAGCAGGGCCTACTATGCTTGTTTCTGCTCGGCCCGCGAGTACGTCAACGCGCAGCCAGGTGTTCCAGCGCTGCCCGGCAATGCGTCTGCTCACAGCCGGCTGGCAGACTACCTAATTCTTGAGGGGCAACAGCTGGGTAACCAAACACTTCTCACATTGGGCAGGGCGCTGAGGCAGCTACGCATGCAGCGCAACGCGGCTGACTATGAGGACGTCCTCCCCCGCCTTCCCGATGAGGCCCGCACAGCCATCAACCGCGCGCGAGCGATCCTGGGCCACCTGCAACATCTCGGCTGGTCGCGCTGACGGCGCCGCACCAGCATCACCCACTCGCTTGGCTTTCAGCAGTTATTGGTATAGACTAAGATAGTACGTCCGTTCGATAACCGTCTTGGAGTGATCGCTATGTCCGACGACCGTCGTCCGTCCCTGCAGGCCCTCATCGCGTCCTTCGGCCCCGCCGCCCTGACCCGCTTCATGCGCGCCGCCGCGCCGACATTCCGTCCCGGCAACGAAGACTTCGGCAGCTACATTCCTGACGATGCACCGTTCGACGCCGCTCAACGCCTCGGCACCATCGAGCTCCCTGCCGAGCAGACGGTGCTCGTCGTCGCCATCCATATCACCCGCGATCTGACGTCGCGGTCGGGCCGCAAGGTCCAGTACGATCTCGCCAAGGCGATCATCAAAGCACGGGGTGCCAACGCCGGCATCTTTGCCTTCTACGACGATGCCGGTCATTTCCGCTTCTCCCTCGTCACCGCCCACTACTACGGCACGCAGCGGCGCTTCAGCAACTTCCGGCGCTACACCTTCTTCGTCTCCCCCGACGCACCCAACAAGACCTTCCTCAACCAGATCGGCAAGGCGCAGTTCTCCAGCCTCGACGAGATCCTGAAGGCCTTCTCGCTGGAGGCCGTCTCCGATGAGTTCTACAAGGAGTTCAAGCCTCATTTTGATGCCATCGCTCAGAGCGTCACCGGGGCGTCGGACGATCCCGAGCTACGCGAGGACCTCGCGCTGCTCTTTGTGATCCGCGTCATCTTCCTGGGCTTCGTGCAGAAAAAGGGCTGGCTGGGGAGCGCCCGCTTCCTCCAGGACCTCTGGGACGAGTACCGCGCCGACCACAAGGGGCAGGACCGTTTCTACAGCGAGTGGCTGGCCCCGCTCTTCTTCGAGGCGCTCAACTCCCCACCGGGCGCCAAGGTGATGTACGGCGCCGCGCCCTTCTCCGAGGCCACGCAGCAGATCCTGCAGATGGCGCCCTACCTCAACGGCGAGCTCTTCAAGCGCAAGCGCGGCGTCGACGACCAGGGCGCCTGGATTCCCGACGCCGAGATCGGCGCCTTCTTCGATTTCCTCTTCCAGTACAACTTCACCGTCGAGGAGAACGAGCTCTACGACGAGGAGCTGGAGCTCAACCCCGAGTTTCTCGGCATCATCTTCGAACGGCTCACCAACAAGGACCAGGGCGCCGTCTACACGCCCCGCGTGGAGGTCGACCTGATGTGCCGCCTGGCGCTGGTGAAATGGCTCGAGAGGACCTCGGGCTGTGAGCAGCGCGACCTCTACCACCTCTTCTTTCGCGAGGCAGGGACCGGCGACGCCTTCGACATCCACCAGAAGCAGGGCGACTTCTCGCCCGCCGAGATCGGGCGCCTGATCGAGCGGCTGGAGAGCGTCACCGTCTGCGACCCCGCAGCGGGGTCCGGCGCCTTTGAGGTAGGCATGATGCAGGTGCTCGACCAGACGTTGGGCAACCTCTACAGCCGCAACAACGCGCCGCCGGAGCTGCGAGCCAAGGCACCATCGCCCTTCGAGCGCAAGAAATCCATCATCGCCACCTCGCTCTACGGCGTCGAGGTCAAGCGTTGGGCCGTCTGGATCAACCACCTGCGCCTGTGGCTCTCGCTCTTCGTGGACATGCCCGACGAGCACAGGCACTCGTTCAAGCCGCTGTTGCCCAACCTGACCTTCAAGGTGCGCACGGGCGACTCACTGGTCCAGCGTCTGGGCGGCAAGACCTTCCCCGTCCGGGGCCACGCCGCCCTGCCGCCCGCCGTCAAGAAGAAGATCACCGCGCTCAAGAAGCGCAAGCGCGACTTCTTCTACAATGAGAGCGACGACTATCGCGTGATCGAGACTGAGGAACTCGACGTCTTCAGCGCCATCCTCGACGCCCAGATCGAGGAGCGGCGCGAGGCGCTGCGCAAGCTCTTCGCGCCACAACCCAAGCAGGGCACGCTTCTCTCCCTCGGCCCGGAGCAGGCCGAGCTGGACCTGGCACGCACGACAGAGGCGCGTCGCGCCGAGTTGGACGCGGAGATCGCAGAGCTCCAGACGCAGAAGGCCACGCTGCAGGATGAGCGTCCGCTGATCTGGAGCATCGAGTTCGCCGAGATCTTC
>JAXGUU010000462.1:0-3102 GCA_040774145.1 Anaerolineae bacterium | reverse complement strand
CTCCAGCAGATGAACGAGCCCCACTTGCCGGGCTCAAGCGTGCCCAGGATGTCGTCGATGCCGAGGAGCTTGGCGTTCTGACGCGTGATGACCTCCAGCGCGGCCTGCTTGCTGACGCCCAGGTGCAGGAAGTGGCGCAGGCAGAAGAAGAGCATGTTCTGCATGATCACGGGATGGTCGGTCATCAGCCCGAACTCGACGCCGGAGTCGAGCAGGAACTTGAGGTTGCGCCAGTTCTCGTGCTTGAGCTCGACCTTGTAGGCCAGCGAGTCCATCGGGCCATAGACCACGGCAATGCCGCGCGCCTTCAGCTCCTCGTAGACACCGGGCGTGTGCACGTCCATGGTGTGCTCCAGCGTGACCTTGAGGTCGAAGTCGTCGACGAAGCGTAACAGCGCGGCGATGTCGTCGTTCTTGTGGACGTGCACGCGGTAGCGCTCCTCGCCGGTCAGCATCGCCTTGAGCACGGTCTCCTCGGCGGTGTAGGTGACGTCGTTCTCCTTGCCGTCCTCGCCCTTGGCAGCCTCCTTGGCCATCTTGGCCCGGACATCGACGAGCTTGGCGCGCAGGATCGCCAGGGCGCCCATCCGCGTGCTGGGCCGTTGTCCCTTCCAGCTGCCGGTCGACATCGGATTGTAGCCGAAGGCGCCCTTGATGCCGGCGCGGCGGATGAAGGCGGAGTTGGTGTCCTTGCCGTAGTTGCGGATCACGGCGGAGTTGCCGGCGACGATGTTGCCGCTGCCCGGCAGGACGCAGGAATAGAGCACGCCCATCTCGATCGAGTCGGCGAAGCCCGCGTCATCCATCTGGATCGAGTCCAGGACGTCGGCGTGGGCCAGCATCGCGTCCATTTGCTCGTTGGCCTCGGCCTCGGCGCTCGGCTCGCCGGCGCGAATCAGGCCGATGTGGCTGTGCGCGTCGATGAAGGCCGGGGTAATGACGGGATAGGCGCCTGCCTGCTCGCCCAGGGCCTCGCCGCCGACGCCCGCGATGGTCGTGCCGTCGATGCTGAGGGCGCTGCCGGTGAGGAGGTTGGTGCCGGTGTAGATAGTGTCACCACGTATGTTGAACATAGAGTGATTGCTCCTTCTTCATAGGGTTGTCGCTTGGGATTGTACTGCACTCCGGCGAACGCGCCACAGCGACGGGCCGGAAGCGAGGCTCGCGGGGGCAGCCGGAGCGCCCGCTGAGGGCGCGGCTACTCGTCCTCGCGACCGCTCCTGAGCGCGGCCCACATCACGTAGAGCGCCCCAAACGTGATGAAGATGTCGGCGACGTTGAGGATGCCGGTGCGCAGGTTGCCGATGCCGAAGTTGAGGAAGTCGACCACGCGGCCCTCGCGTGTGATCCGGTCGATGAGGTTCCCGACCCCGCCGCCGAGGACGAAGGCCAGGGCCACGATGGCATCCTGCGGCAGCTCATCGCTGGACACGACGTAGATGGCGACCAGGACAAGCATCCCGCCGCTCGCGACGGTGAAGATCCAGAAGCGCAGGGCAGGTGACAGGGAGGCGCCAAGGCTCAGGAAGGCCCCGACGTTCTCGGAGAAGGCCAGTCGGACGGTGTCTCCCAGCAGGTGCAGCGTGTGGGGTGGGAGCCACGCTTGAGCCATCGCCTTGGTGACCTGGTCGAGTGCCACCGTGACGGCGACGATCGCCGTCACGAGACTCAAGCGGCGGCGCGACCCACCTGCGCCGGGCGTTGTGGCGTCGTCGTGAGCCACGGTCATCGAAGCGTTGCGGTCTCCAGGGCCGTGAAGACCACGCCGCCCGGATAGTCCCTGGGCGTGAGGCAGGTCGCCGTGACCCACACGTCGAAGACGGTGCCATCTTTGCGCACCCATCGAGTGTCGATCGACGCGGTGCTGTCGACGTTGAGCTGGTCCACCAGCTCATGCCCGACCCGCTCCCACTCCTCCCGGGTCGCGTAGAAACGGCGTGTGAGTTGGCCCACCAGCTCCTCACGCTCGTAGCCCGTCATCTCGCACAGCCGGTCGTTGACGAGCAACATCGTGCGGTCGGTGTTGAGGGCGATGCCGATGGGGGCCGCGCGCATGATACCGTTGAGCGTCGCCTCCGATTGGTGCAGGCGGGCTTCGGCGACCTTCTGGGCGGTGATGTCCGAGATGATGCCCTCGATAGCGACCGGTGCCCCCCGTCCATTGCGGATCAGCACGTTGCGCTGTGTGCACCAACGGGGCTCCCCCGTCTGCCCGTGGATCACCACGTAGGTATAGGTGGGAGGCATCTCGCCCGCCTTGAGGCGTGACCATTGGTCCTTGAAGTAGGCGATCCATCCCGGATGCAGGATCGCTTCGATGAAGCTCGTTCGCTTGTAAAACTCGTCGGGCGCGTAGCCGAGGACCTCTGTCGCGGCGGGACTGACGTATTCATAGCGCCCATCAGGCAGCGACATCCGGTAGACCACGTCCGGCGCGTGCTCAACCAGGCGCTGGAACTTCGCCTCGCTCTGCTCGAGGTCGGTCTGTGCCTCGCGGTGCCTCAGCGCGGCGCTGAAGATCACGCCGGCGGTGCGGATGACCATCAGCGCTTCCTGCGACCAGGGCGTCCCGCAGTCGAGCTGGTCGAAGCGCAGACAGCCGCGCAGCCGGCCCTCGATCGTGATGGGGGCCGCCGCCATCGACGCGATCCCGCGCTCGGCCAGGGCACGACACGCGTCCCCATCTGCGCCAGCGGTCGTGCATAGGACGACCTCGCCCCGGGT
This sequence comes from Anaerolineae bacterium, assembly GCA_040774145.1. Lineage (GTDB taxonomy): Bacteria > Chloroflexota > Anaerolineae > B4-G1 > SLSP01 > PWVB01. The sequence continues at coordinate 378 of JAXGUU010000462.1, read as the reverse complement.
CAGCTGCGCGCGCCAGGCATGATCCAACGGCAGGGGGGCGACCTCGACGTTCCGACCCACGCAGGCCTGCAGCCAGGGTAGATCGTCGTCAGGTAGGATAGGCTCCAGCACCTGGATGCAGACGCGATCCACCGCCATCACCTCGGCGAGGGCGGTCATGGCTGCCAGGACCTGGGGATCTCCGGCTCTGGGAAGGGTGAGCAGCTCTGTCGCTCGGGTAATGGCCCCGAGGTGCCGTGAGGACGAAGTGGGATCGGGTCTCTCTGCATCGTGTTGCTTCGATTGCACCATGGACCTACCTCGCTTTGTCGTTATGAGCAGTGCCGGCTTCGGTGTGCGACCCACCCGCGGGGGGGTCGCAGGCTATTGTAGGGCTTT
>JAXGUU010000461.1:0-3102 GCA_040774145.1 Anaerolineae bacterium | reverse complement strand
GCGGCGCAGCTGGTCCCGCATACCTTCGTGCTGGATGAGATCGCGGATGCCCGCGTGCTCTCCACCTGGATCGATGTAGCCGGCGATGACGCTGGGGTCGCAGCGGCTGCACTGAGGATGGCGGATGGGCGGCGGATCGGGTTGTTGCCCTTTGAGATCGAGACGGTATCGCCGGCCCTGCTCCATCCGGCGCGGCGGGATCAGTGGGCCGGGCTACTGGCGTGGGTAGGCCGGGGGGTGCTGCCTCTGCGCGTGGTCGGCGGGGTTAACCTGGTGCCTCAGGTGTATGTGCCGCCACAGGGCGCTGAGGTGCTGGTGGCCCTGATCAATCTCTCTGCCGATGCCGCGGTTGCGTGCCTATCGGGACCGATCTGGTCCGAGGTGGCGGAGGTGGAGCGGTTGACGCCTGAGGGCATGTGGATGCCGTTGCCCGCAAAGCAGGAGATAGCGGTCGCGGCTTGGGACGTGACCGTGGTGCGGGGTGTGCGCGGGTGAGTGGCTTCAGGGTAGGCATAGAGCGCTCGCAGGACCTCACTTTCTGAAAAGATCGACAGCTAACATCGGACGGAGGAGGTAGGATGGGAACTCAGTTGCGGATCGGGATGATCGGCGTGGCGGGACGCGGTGGACTGTGGCGGCATTGGCATCAGCCTGAGGGGCGATCGGTGGTGGTGGGCGGCGCCGACGTGAATGAAGGATTCCTGGTGGAGTTTGCCGCGAAGCATGGTGGCAAGCCGTTCACGACGACGACGTACGAGGAGCTGTTGGCACGTGAGGATGTGGACGCTATCGCCGTGACATCACCGGACTACTGCCACGAAGAGCAGGCGATTGCCGCCCTTGAGGCTGGGAAGCACGTCTTCTGCGAGAAACCGCTGGCGATTACGATCGAGGGGTGCGACCGCATTCTGGAAGCCTGGCAGAGGTCGGGAAAACGGCTGATGGTGGGCTTCAACATGCGGTATATGAGCATGTTCCGCACGGTGAAGGAGATCGTGGACTCGGGCGTGATCGGCGAGATCAAGGCGGTGTGGGTGCGGCATTTTGTGGGATTCGGAGGACCGTTCTATTATCATGATTGGCACGGCACCCAGGAGAATGCGACCTCCCTGCTGCTGCAGAAGGGGTCGCACGACATCGACGTTGTGCATTGGATCACGGGGCGGTACACGAAGCGGACCGCGGCCTTCGGGAGCCTGGACTATTTCGGCGGTGACAAGCCTAACACGCTGACCTGCCCAACGTGTGCGGAGCGCGACACCTGCATCGAGGCGGTCACCGAAGGGCGGCTGGTACAATGCGCCTTCCGTGAGGAGATCGACGTCGAGGATAACCAGGTGATGATCATGGAGCTGGAGGGAGGCATCAAAGCGGCTTACCTGCAGTGCCACTTCACGCCGGATTACCACCGCAACTACACCTTCATCGGGACTGAGGGGCGGGTGGAGAACTCCGAACCCGATATGAAGGTGTGGGTCAAGACGCGGCGGAGCAACACGTGGCGCGAACTGGCGGACCGCACCTATGACGTGAAGCCTTCGCGAGGCGGGCATGGCGGAGCGGATCCGGTGATCTGCGAGGACTTCGTGGCGATGTGTCTGGATGGGAAGGAGCCCCTGGCGACGCCCTTAGCGGGACGGATGAGCGTGGCGGCTGGGGTTTGTGCAGCGCAGTCGCTGCGCAATGGGGGGATGCCGGTCGACGTGCCGGCGCCGCCCTCGGGTTTACTCTAGTGTGAGGAGGATGGAGATGAAACATAGAGCGAGACTATGGGCAGGACTGGCAATGATTATGATTGTCGTGCTCGCCGCCGCGGCATGCGGTGGGTCGTCAGCTGAGGAGGCAACGCTGTCGGGGGAGGAGCTGCTCGAGGCGCGTTGTACGGGCTGTCACGGACTTGCTCAGGTGACCAGTGCCAGCAAGACCGAGGCGGAGTGGCTGTCAACGGTCGACCGCATGATCGGTCTGGGCGCGACGCTGAATGAGGCCGAGAAGGACACGCTGGTAAGCTACCTGGCGGAGATGTACGGACCGTAGCGCAGAGCTGCACGAGTTTGCACGGAAGGTGAGCCCCGGCGGGTCATGGCTGAGCATGCTCAGGCTACCCGCCGGGAGTTTGTTGAGGGGCTATGACGCGGTTGGTGCAGGGGTTGTACACGGTGGCGTTGGCGGGTTTGGCGCTGTATGCGCTGCATGCGCTGGTCCTGATCGTGGTCTACCTGCACGCGCGGCTAGGTGGGCGCAGAAGCGGCAAGGGTGAAGGGGGGCTTGGACAAGGCCCCTCGCTCTCGTCTGGGGCGCCGGATGACAGGAGCCTGCCGTGCGTGACGGTGCAGGTGCCGTTACGGAACGAACAACACGTGGCGCGGCGATGCCTCGAGGCGGTCGCAGGACTGGCGTGGCCGCGTGAGCGGCTGGAGATCCAGGTGTTGGATGACTCGGACGACGGCACCGTCGCTGTGGTCGACGGCGCCGTCGCCGAGTTGCGCGAAGCAGGCGTGCGGATCACGGTGTTGCGACGACCGACGCCGGCAGGCTACAAGGCTGGGGCTTTGGCCGCGGGGCTGGCGGTGGCCCGGGGTGCGTACATCGCGATGTTTGACGCGGATTTCGTCCCTGCCCCCGACTTCCTCCGGCAGACCCTTCCCTATTTCCTGAACGACCCGGCCCTGGGGATGGTGCAGGCGCGGTGGGGACATCTGAACGCCGAGACGTCGCTGATGACGCGGGTGCAGGCGCTGGTGCTCGATGCGCACTTCACGGTGGAGCACGTCGCACGTGAGCACGCCCGATGGCTCACCAACTTCAACGGCACGGCAGGCGTGTGGCGCAGGGCTGCGATTGAGGACGCCGGCGGTTGGCAGACCGATACCCTGACCGAGGACCTCGATCTGAGCTATCGCGCGCAGTTGCGGGGCTGGGGCGTACGGTACCTGCCCGATGTGGTCGTACCTGCAGAGCTGCCCCCCTTGCTCTCGGCGTTCAAGGCCCAGCAAGAGCGCTGGGCGACAGGGGCGTTTCAGTGCCTGCGCAAGCTCGCGGGGCCACTCCTGCGCTCCCCGCATCTCACGCCGGTGCAGAAGGTGATGGGCCTGCTGCATC
>JAXGUU010000460.1:0-3107 GCA_040774145.1 Anaerolineae bacterium | reverse complement strand
TGACGGTGGGGATCCGCGAGACGTTCCCGAATGGACTGCGGTGGCCCGGGGACAGCCGGGGAAGCGCGGATGAGACGGCCGGGTGTAACTGCGACCTTGTGTATGGGAAGTAGCGAGAAGGCGAGCAGAAGGGGAGCGGGCGATGAAGACGAAGGTATTTAGGGCGCCGGTGGTGCTCAAAGAAGGGCCAGAGGAGACGGGGGAGTTCAGCGCGGTGTTCGCGACGCTGGGGGTGGTGGATCACGATGGGGATGTGACCATGCCAGGAGCGTTCCGCGATGGGCAGAAGGTGCGCATCGCGTACTGGGGCCACCGATGGCAGGATCTGCCGGTGGGCAAGGGCGTGATCCACGCGGACGAGGAGAAAGCCTGGGTGGAGGGGCGGTTCTTCCTGGACACGAACGCAGGGCTCGAAACATACCGCACGGTCAAGGCGCTCGAAGAGCTGCAGGAGTGGTCCTATGGCTTCGACATCGATAAGTGGAGCGTGGGGAAGTTCGGGGACCGCGAGGTGCGATTTTTAGAGGGGTTGACGGTGCACGAGGTGAGCCCGGTGATGTTGGGCGCGGGCATTGGGACCCACACGACGGCCATCAAGGGCATCGGGGACGATGCTCAGGGTGATGCGGGAGAGGGCGATGGACAGACCGGCACGGACACCGGTGCTCCTAGCGGACCGACGCCGCAGGTGGTGATAGCAGAGATCGACATCGAATTGGTTGAGGAGGGGTGAGATGAATAAGAAAGATGCTATGCAGAAGGCGCTGCTCGATGCACGCGCGATCTGCGAGACGGCAGAGGCGGAGAAGCGCGATTTCACCGCAGAGGAACGCGGGAAGGTCGCGGGGTTCCTCGAGGAGGCCAAGCGGCTCAAGGGCGAGCTGCAGGCGGCTGAGGGGGATGTGGCGCTGCGGGCAGCGCTGGCGGAGTTCGCCGGCGAGGACAAGGCCGTGAAGGCCGATCCGGGGAAGGCTGGACTCGACGGCACGGTCGGCGAGCGCTTCGTGAACTCTCCGGAGTTCAAGGCGTGGCTGGCGACGATGGCGCCTGACGGGCGCATTCCGGACAAGGCGGCACTCCTGAGCCCGGCGATCCGGTTCAAGAACCTGTTCGGGCGCAAGGACCTGGTGACCGGGAGCTCGGACACCAGCGCCGGCGCGTTCGTGCAGACCGACTATACCGGGATCTACGAGCCCCTGGGGCGCTATCCGACCACGGTGCTCGACCTGGTGGCACGGCGCAGCACGACCAGCGACCTGGTGGAGTTCGTCCGGCAGACCACGAAGGTGCAGCAGGCTGCGCCCGTGGCTGAGGCGAATGTCACCACCTATGCCGGCTCGACCGGCGAGGTGAGCGGCGAGAAGCCCGAGGGCTCGGTCGCATATGAGAAGGTCCAGGAAGCGGTGAAGACGATCGCGGTCTGGATCCCGGCGACGCGGCGCGCGCTCTCGGACGCCAGCCAGATTCGGGGCCTGATCGACCAGGAGCTGCGCGACGATCTGAACGAGGAGTTCGAGGACCAGATCCTCAACGGCAACGGGACCGGCGAGAACTTCACCGGGATCATGAACACGGCCGGGGTACTGACCCAGGCGTGGGACACCGACATCCTCACCACGATCCGCAAGGCACGCACTACGCTTGCGGTGAGCGGGCGGTCGCGTCCGACAGCGATCGTACTGCACCCGAACGACATGGAGGCGGTCGACCTGATCAAGGACGACAGCGGGCGCTTCTATTTCGGCGGGCCGGTGGACGGTGGGGTGCCGCGGATCTGGCGCGTTCCGGCCGTCGAGAGCGAGGCGATCGACGAGGGCACGGCGCTGATGGGCGACTTCCGCAAGGCGGTCGTCTGGGACCGCGAGCAGGCCAACATCCAGGTGAGCAACTCCCACGAGGATTTCTTCATCAGGAACATGGTGGCGATCCTCGCGGAGATGCGCGCGGCCTTCGGGGTGATCCGGCCCACGGGGTTCGTGATCGTGGATCTGGAGAGCGGGAGCTAGGCCGTCAGAACGGCTGGGCGAGTGAGCGAATGAGCGAATGAGCGAAAAGCGGAGGCTGAGTAGCTCATTCGTGGAGGCTCTGAGGTGAAGAGGGGGGAGCGGACCCCCCTCCCCAGCCCTCCCCCACGGCGGACCGTAGGGGAGGAGGCAGAGGAGAGCGGATGCGGGTCAACGTCGTCTGCCGGAATCTGAAGGAGGATCGGGTATTGCCGCGGTTCAGCCGCTATCTGGCGGAGGGCCTGGGCTGGACGGTGAGCGCAGTGCCAGAGCCCGGGTTCGATGCCTATTACCTCTCGGGGTACTTCGAGGCGCAGTTGATCAAGGACTGGCCCGATGTGCCGGTGGGGGCGTACTTCACGCACCGCGAGGAGGAGCCGCCGGGGAACCAGAAGGCGAAGCTCTTTGACAGCGTGGCACGGCGGGTGGATCTGCGCGTGGCGACGGCGGGGATGTATGCGCGTGTACTGGAGCCCTATGGGCTGACGGCGCAGATCCATCCGCCGGTGGAGCGGGAACGGTTTGTGATCCCGAACCCCTCGCAGGGTGCGGAAACCCTGCGAGGGAGGGAGATCAGAGCGGGGTTCTCGGGGTACACGTACCAGAACGGCCGCAAGGGCGAGGACCTGGCCCAGGGGCTGGTGGCCTCGGCGCTGGGGCAGAAGGTGAGCTGGATGGCGTCGGGGCGCGGGTGGCCGGTGCCGACGAAGAAGTACACGTGGAAAGCCATGCCCGGGTTCTACCAGGCGCTGGACGTGCTGGTGTGCACGGCGCTGGTGGAGGGGGTTCCGATGCCGCCGTTGGAGGCGCTCGCGTGCGGGGTCTCGGTGGTGGTGCCGCGGGGCGTGGGGTTGCTGGATGAGCTTCCGGAGACGTTGGGCATCCATCGCTATGACCGCGGGGACGCAGCGGACCTGCACCGGGCGTTTGCGGAGGCGCTGAAGGCGCGGCCGGCGGTGGAGCGCGAGGCGCTGCGGGCGGTGACGGAGCCGTATTCGCGCGAGGCGTGGTGCGCGGGGCACGCGGAGGCGCTGGAGCGATTCAGCGAATGCCGATCGGAATCGGGAGCGAATGAGCGCAAAGGCGGTCCAGCGGAGCAGAGCG
>JAXGUU010000459.1:0-3110 GCA_040774145.1 Anaerolineae bacterium | reverse complement strand
TGGTCCCACCCGGTGACCGAGAGCACCGCCGCCGTGGGGCCACAGCGCTCCCGCCCCTGAGCCGGCCCGCAGCCGTCGGCGAAGGGGAAACCGGCGCGTCGCCCGTCAGGCGTCGCCCCGGTCTGCCGCCCCAGCTGCTCGTGCATCACCCAGGCAAAGGCCCCGGGCACGTAGGGACTCTCATCGGGCGCTACCGTGAAGTTAGCACAGGTCTCGGTCACGAAGCCGATCGTCTCACCGAGCAGCTCGTCGACCTCGGTGTTGCCCTGCCCATACTTGGGATAGCCATCGAGGAAACGCCGGCGCGTCGCCTCCAGGCCCTCAAAGTCGGCGTCGAGGATCGCCTTCAACTGCCCCAACGTCAGCCGCTGCTGTCGGTAGACCTCCTCGCGGATCACGAAGAGCGCATCGGCGAGGTTGGCCAATCCGATGAACGAGCACTCCACCCAGTTGTAGCGCGCGCCGGCGTCCTCGATGTCGTGACCGCCGGCGATGCAATCACGGGTGAAGACGCTCTGGAGCGGACGGCGCATACCCTGCTGCCGCTCCAAGCGATAGCGGTGCTGCTCCGCCACCCCCTCGGCAATCGCTGCCGCCAGCCGGCGCCGGTAAGCCGTGACGAAGTCGTCAAACGTGGCGGTGGGTGCCGCGGCCTGCTGCGCGATCTCGTCCAGGAGCAGCCCGCAGGTGTTGTAGTAGGGGGACGCCACCCAGACGTTGCTCGCGCCCGACGGCGTGATCTCCACGCAGGTGGAGTTGATGTAGCGGCAGGCCTCGTCCTGCGGCACGCCCAGTGCCGACAGCCCTTTCTGAATCGTCGCGTCCCCGAAAAAGGCCGGCGTCGCATAGCCCTGTCCCATCAGCTCCACCGTCAGGTCGACCAACGCCCCCGGCGTGCCCGCGTGCCAGCAGACACCGACGGTCGGGTAGATCATCTTCGTGCGCCGCAGCGCCTCCAGGCAGAGGTAGGAGAGCTCGTGGGTCACGTCGGCGCCGTCGGCATCACGCCCGCCCACCATCACCGACATCGCGAGCCCATCGGGGATATAGGCGTTGATGAAGATATAGAGCTGTTCAATCAGGGTCAGCGCCCGCCCACGCGTCAGGACGCCGCCAGCGACATCGGCATCGTAGAAGCGCCGCAGCGTGCGATCGAGGTGGCCCGGCACCACGAGCCAGGCCCGATCGGCATTCATGACGCCGATCAGCACGAACCACAGTAGCTGGATCGCCTCCAGAAACGACCGGGGTGCCCCGTTGGCGATGTGCCGACAAGCCGCCGACAGCGCTTGGAGCTCCGCCTGCCGCACCGGGTCCGCCTCGCCCATCGCATCCGCGACCGTCTCGGCAGCCGCCTCAATCATCGCCGACAGCCCCTCCAGCGCCAACAAGAAACTGCGGTGCGCCGTCTCTACAACACCGGACGACGATCCCGCAACACGGAGGGTGTAGAGACGCCCCGGTGGGGCGTCTTCCGGTGGGGCGTCTTCCGGCGCGGACGCCACGTCCCGAATCAGCTGCGCCAGCCCATCAATACCCTTCTGCATCAGTGGATCCAGATCCAACTCACAGTGACCGGTCGGCCCGGGAAAATCGAGCCGGACATCCGCGAGCTCGGCGTGCGCCGCAGCAAGCTCCGCCGCTGTCACCTGAGGCTCACGCAGCCGTCCGACGAAGAGCTCCTGCTCGTCGATCTCAAACCGCATCGCCGCCAGCCGGTCCCGCGTCAGGAATCCCCGCCGTACCGTCCAGGAGTTCTCTCCCTCGGACGCCCGCAACGACCGCGCGTCGACCACCGCCGTATCCCTGAGGCGCGCCAACGCCTCGGGATCCTTAGTCGCCAACACCTGCTCCCGCAGTCTCTGAATCCGTCCCGCATCCTCCAAAGCCAAACCTCCCCTATCCGCCATCCGGTCACCTGTCAATCGTCACCCGTCACTCTCTCCTCCGCCCGCAGCTGCTGCGCTGCACGAATCATCGCCAGGTACCCCTCGACGGGCACATAGTCGGGGATCGAGTTGCCCGAGCCCAGGGCATAGCCCTGAGCCTGAGCACGAAAGCGCCGCCCCATCTCCATCACCCGTTCGAAGATGACATCGGGCGATTCGCGGCAGAGGATATCGACATCCACCCCACCCACCAAGCCGATGCGATCACCGAACCGCTCGATCCATGTCCCGAAGGGCGCGATCACATCCTCGTTCGAGTGCTTGGCGTCGATGCCCACCGCGATCATGTCGTCCATGATACTGAAGATGTTGCCGCACGAATGCCACAGGAAGGGACGGTCGGCAGCGTGCACCAGCTCGATGACCCGCCGGTACTGCGGCACCATGTGAGTGCGGATGACCTGGGGCGCGACCAGGGTACTCACCTTATACCCCTGATCGTCGCCGACCCGGCAGATGGCGAAGAGGTCGCTATGGCACACCAGGAACTCACGCCAGATCGTCACCATCAGGTCTCCGATGCGCCGGTAGAGATCGGCGTAGAGCTCGGGATCGTCGTGCGACATATAGGCCAGGTACTCGTAGCCCACCAGATCCTCGCTGATCTCGAAGATACCGTTCCCCACCCCACCCAGAGCCTTCATCCCCGGCGGCATCGCCGCCGCCAGGGCAGCAAAGCGACGCTCGGCAACCCCCCAGAAACGACGGGGGAGCTCGTCCCACGGATAGCGCTCGAAATCCGCGCGCGTCTGGATCGGGCCCGGATGCTCGCCCAGCAACGCCCCGCCGCCGGGCAGGATCTCCGTGATGCAGACCTCAAAGGAGACCGTGTCATAGGTCATGTCGCGGTAGAAGGCGCAGTAGTGCTCGAAGAAGCGCCCCAGGTCGGCGTCGTCGCCACCTGCCAGCGCCTCGAACTGCGTGCCCGTCGCCTTCTCCATGAAGGACGGATTGATCAGATGCTCGTAGACCGGCAACCGCTTAGGACGTCGGTTATTGACCACGTCCACCATATGCCGGTAGTCGGCCTCAAATGAATCAGCAAAGGGTCTCATATCAGTTCCTCACCTCGCATAAGGACAAGTGACGAATGACGATTGATCGGAGTCCTCCGGATCACCCGTCACTCGTTACTCGTTACTCGTCACTTTTCACGCCCTA
>JAXGUU010000458.1:0-3115 GCA_040774145.1 Anaerolineae bacterium | reverse complement strand
GCTCACCCACCCGCATGCCATGTAGGTCGGAAAGCCGTTCCGACCTCTGCCCCTCTCGCCACCCGCCCCACATGCTCTCATGTAGGTCGGAAAGCCGTTCCGACCTCTGCCCCTCTCGCCACCCGCCCCACATGTCTCATGTAGGTCGGAAAGCCGTTCCGACCTCTGCCTCTCCCGCCACCCGCCCCACATGCTCTCATGTAGGTCGGAAAGCCGTTCCGTGTCAGTTTTCGGACGATACTGGGCCAGGGTTTTCACCCAAGATGGGCCAGTGGTTTGCGGTCAAAGGGGGCCAGGAGGTTTGCGGCCAAACTGGTCCATGGCGCTGGCAGGATGCCTGAGCTCGGGCATACTCGCCTCCAGCTTGACGGGAGGAGGAGCAATGCCGCAAAGGAAGAAGGACGCCATGGAGATTCGGGATGTACTACGGCGCGTGCGGGCGGGAGAGAGCGACCGCGCGATCGCACAGACACTGAAGATCAATCGTAAGACGGTACGCCGCTACCGGGAATGGGCAGAGGAACAGCAGTTGTTGGCGGGGGAGCTGCCCAGCTTATCGGAGTTGCAGGCGTTGCTGAGTGCGACGCTGCCAGGAGCCTTGCCGCCACAGAACGTATCGACGGTTGAGCAGTATCGTGAAGTGGTGCTGCAGCTACGGCAGGCCGGGGTAGAAGTGGCGGCGATCCATCAACGCCTGAGGGAGCGGGGTTACCGGGGGAGCTACGCATCGGTGCATCGGTTTGTCCAACGGCTCGAACCGCGGACGCCTGACCCCACGGTGCGTGTGGAGACGCGCCCGGGCGAGGAAGCGCAGGTGGATTTCGGCTATGCGGGGCAGATGGTGGATCCGGAGACAGGGCTGGGGCGCCGCAGCTGGGCGTTCGTGATGACGCTCAGCTGGAGTCGCCATCAGTACGTGGAGTTCGTCTTCGACCAGAAGGTGAGCACCTGGCTGCGCTGCCATCGGAATGCCTTGCAGTTCTTCAAGGGGGTGCCGCAGCGGGTGGTGATCGACAATCTGAAGGCCGGCATCGTCGACCACTACTGGGAGGAACCCGAAGCGCAACAGGCGTACCGTGAATGCGCAGAGCACTACGGCTTTCTGATCAGCCCCTGTCGGCCCCGCACGCCGGAGCACAAGGGGAAAGTAGAGCAGGGCGGGGTGCATTATGTCAAGCGCAACTTCCTGGGAGGACGCGAGCCGACGACGCTGACGCAGGCGAATCGCGACGTACGCGCGTGGTGCCTGGAGACGGCCGGCAAGCGCCGACACGGCACGACGCGCGAACAACCGTTGGTCCGGTTCGCGACGGAACAGGCGACGCTGCAGGCGCTGCCTGAGGCGCCGTATGATCTGGCGATCTGGAAACAGGTCAAGGCACATCGAGACTGTCACGTCGTGTTCGACAATACCTATTACTCGGTGCCCTTCCGGCTGGTAGGCCAGACGCTGTGGGTGCGCGGAGGCACGCAGAGCGTGCAGCTCTACACCTCCGACTATCAGTTGGCCGCCACCCACGAGCGGGCGTCGCAGCCCGGTCGACGGGTGACCAACGTCGCCCATCTGCCCACAGAGAAGGTAGCGGGCTTGTCACTCACCCGCGAGAACTGCCTGGAGCAAGCCACCGCTGTCGGCACGGCGACCCGCGAGGTGGTGACGCGCTACTTGGAGCACCGCCCTGAAGATCGCCTGCGCACCGCCGGACGGGTGTTGGCGCTGCGGGAACGCTTTGGGGAAGCGCGGCTGGAGAGCGCTTGTCAGCGGGCGCTGCGCTACGAAGAACCCAGCTACACGACCATCAAGCACATCCTGGAGCAAGGGCTGGACCAGGCAGCGTTGCCGGAGACCGCTGCCGCGCCGACCGCCCGCACCTTTGCCCGTGCGGCACTGGACCTCGTGGGCCATCTGCTGGGAGGGACGCCATGCAACAGCATCACCAGCTAATCCCACAGCTCAAACGCTTGCGGCTCTCGGGTATCTTGGAAACGCTGGATGTGCGCAACGCGCAAGCCATCGATGGCCAGTGGACCTATATCGAGTTTCTGCTGCGCTTGCTTGAAGACGAGATCGCGCGCCGCGATCAGCTGCAACTCGCCCGGCGCATCCGGCGTGGGGCCCTCAACACCACCAAGACCTTGGAAGGCTACGACTTCAGCTTCAACCCGCAGCTGCATCGTCAGCAGGTGCTGGAGCTGGCCACCTGCAACTACATCCACCAGCGCCGCAATGTGCTGCTCTGTGGGCCTACCGGCGTCGGCAAGACCCATCTAGCCCAAGCCTTGGCGCACGAAGCCTGCCGCCAGGGCTTTGATGTGCTCTTCGTCAACGCCTATCGCATGCTGCAGCACCTCAATGGGGGGCGTGCCGACGGAAGCTTTGAGCGGCGCCTGCAGACCTACCTAAGTCCCGATCTGCTGGTGCTGGATGACTTCGGGCTCAAACCGCTCCACGCACCGGCTCCGGAGGACTTCTACGATGTGATCAGCGGACGCTATGAGCGCGGCAGCATCTTGCTGACCAGTAACCGTGACCTCACCGAATGGCCGGAGCTCTTCAATGAGCCCTTACTGGCCTCCGCAGGACTGGACCGTCTTACCCACGGGGCCCAGGTCGTCGTCATCACCGGACGCAGCTACCGTGCCCACGGGGAGCCCCTCTCTGCCACCACTTAGGAGGTACTCAGATTCCAAAAACCACCCAGATGATGAGGAGCATGAGTTATCCGATCGCTACCTTACCCAGGGGAGGATTCCCCACTGCATCACACCAGCGCCGCTTGTTCGGTGGACCAGTTTGGCCGAAAACGCGTGGACCAGTTACGCCCGCAAATTGACATTCCGACCTCTGCCCCCCCCCGCCACCCGCCCCACATGTCTGATGTAGGTCGGAAAGCCGTTCCGACCTCTGCCCCTCTCGCAACCCGGCTCGGGCGGGTCAGCCACCCGCCCCACATGTCTGATGTACGTCGGAAAGCCGTTCCGACCTCTGCCCCTCTTGTCAATAGTCGGGTCATGTATACCACCCATAGTCGGCTGATGTTTACCAGGCATCGTCGGACGCATGGTTACCACGAGCGGGGCCATGGCGGGTGGCAGAAGGGTGCTACTCAGCGAG
>JAXGUU010000457.1:0-3119 GCA_040774145.1 Anaerolineae bacterium | reverse complement strand
GGGGACCAGCGGTGCCGGGAAGAGCACGTTGATGAAGGCCCTGAGCGGCGTCAACCGCGCTGATGGGGGGCAGGTCCTGGTCAACGGCGGCAGCCTCTACGGGCAGTTCGACCTCTACCGGACGATGATCGGCTATGTGCCTCAGGACGACATCCTTCACCGTGAGCTCAAAGTCGCCGACGCTCTGCGCTACGCCGCCCAGCTTCGCCTACCGCCCGACACCTCATCAGAGGAGATCGAGCGCCGCATCGAGATGGTGCTGAAAGAGGTGGAGATGCTGGGGCAGAAAGATCAGGTGATCAACAGCCTCAGCGGTGGGCAGCGCAAGCGGGTCTCGATCGCCTCCGAGCTGCTCGCCGAACCCAAGCTCTTCTTCCTCGATGAGCCCACCTCGGGGCTGGATCCGGGCCTGGAGAAGAAGATGATGTACCTGCTGCGCCGCCTCGCGGATGGGGGACGAACTGTCGTCCTGGTGACGCACGCCACCGCGAACATCACGCAGTGCGATCAGGTGTGCTTTCTGACGCAGGGACGGATGGCCTACTATGGCCCTCCGGAGGAGACGTTCGGCTTTTTCGATGTCGCTACCGATGATTACGCCGATGTCTATGACCGCCTCGATGACCCCAATCCCGATGTCGCTCGGCAGAAGGCGGAGCAGTGGGAGGCGACCTATCGCCGCTCGGAGCAGTATCAGGCGCTCGTCGCCGACCGACAGCGGAAGTTGCCCGAGGTCCATCCTGAGCGTGCCGAAGCCGCTGCGGTTCGTGGGCCGCGGGTGAATCCCTTTCGCCAGTTGCGCGTGCTGACGCGGCGCTACCTCGATCTGGTGTTGCGCGATACGCTCCTACTCGCCGTGCTCATCGCAGTCATGCCGATCGTCGGCGCGCTGATCCTGTTGATCTCCAAGCCCCACTGGCTGGTGGGCAACACCGTCGCCGAGATCGAGCAGCAGTTAGCCGCAGAGCTGGCGACCGGAGCCGCCAGTGCAAGCTACACCGTGGCCCGGAATGCCGAATCGCTGATCTTCATGCTCGCTTTCTCTGCCGTGCTCCTGGGGATCTTTGCCTCGGTCTACGAGATCGTCAAGGAATGGTCTGTCTACCAACGGGAGCGGATGGTCACGCTGCGGTTGGCCCCTTACTTTCTGTCGAAGGTAGGGGTCCTGGGCGGCTCGGCCCTCGTCCAGTGCTTCCTGCTCCTCTTCGTGGTGGGGCTGCGGGTCGACTACCCCGCCGATGGCCTGCTGCTGCCGGCCCAGATCGAGCTGTACATCACCCTCTGCCTCGCGACGTTTGCCGCAGTCGCTATGGGGCTTGCCATATCGACGCTGGTGCCGAATGTCAATACGGTGATCTACGTCGTGCTGGTCGTGCTGATGTTTCAGATGATCTTCGGCGGTGTGATCTTCGAGCTTCCCGGCGTTGCACAGGAGCTCTCCTCGCTGACGCTGGTCCGATGGGCGATGGAGGGGTTGGGATCCACCATCGGCATGGATCGGCTGAACGAGATGACGATGATGCGGATTCAGCCGGATCCCGTCACCGAGGAGGTGGAGGTAGACGTGGCGCGGCCCGCCGATGATTGGGAGCCGGTGACGGTGGTGACCACCACGCAGGAGATCGCCATCGAGGTGCAGCCGGGCCTGACGCAGACCGTCACGATCGACGTGCCGGAGGTGACGGTGCACGACCTGGTGACCGTGACTGAGACCGTCAGGCAGTCATTCACCATCGAGCCCGAGCCTATGGATGTGGCGACCGCGTGGACCTTTGGGATCGATTACGATCACACGACGGCGCACCTGCTCAAGAGCTGGGGGATCCTGGCGGGCTACACGGGCCTCTTCGGGGTCCTCAGCATCGTGGTCCTCAAGCGGAAGGACATCCGCTAGATCCGTATACCGCCGTCGGAGTGGATGACCTGACCCGTGATCCAGCCGGCATCCGGCGATGCGAGGAAGCGGATCAGCCGTGCGGCGTCCTCGGGCATCCCCAGGCGACCCTGCGGGGCCATCGTCTCCCACTCGGCCTTGAGGTCGGGCGTGATCCAGCCGGTGTCGGTGATCCCCGGGTTGACGGCGTTCACCGTGATGCCCAAGGATCCCACCTCGGCGCTCAGACTCAGCGTGAAGGCCTCTACGGCGCCCTTCGTCGCGACGTAGGCGAGCTCACCGGGCATCGGGCCGAGCGACTGGCCCGAGCTGAGGTTGATGATGCGCCCAATCTCGACAGGAGGCGATGCTGCCCGGTAGCGGCGCACGAACTCGACGCACATCAGCGCCATCCCGCGCAGGTTGACGGCGTAGGTCCGGTCGAGTTGCTCGGCGGTCAGCGCGTCGATGCCGCCCGGCATCGAATAGGTGGCGTTGTTGACCAGGACGGCAACCGGCCCTAGCGTACGCTCCACGTGCTCGAAGAGCCGCGCCGGCGCAGCCGGATCGCTGAGGTCGACCTCCAGCCCCTCGGCGCGGCAGCCACGTGCGCGCAGCTCAGCCAGAAGCTGCTCCGGCTCAGAAGGACAGCCTGCCAGGCCCGTCTCGTGGTCGTATGGGCGGTAGTAGGTGATGAAGAGGGCGGGCCAGTCGCGCGCCAGCGCCCGGGCGATCGCGGTGCCGATGCCGGCACTGCGGCTGACGCCGGTGATGAGGACTGCACCTCGCTGCTTTTCGTTCATACCGGGGCCTCCGGTTCACGTCCTAATGCTTCATCCAGGTGTGCCTGCAGCCTGACGACGACCTCCGAGCGTTTGGCCGCGAGATCTACGTCTTCGCCGGGATCATCTCGGAGGTCGTAGAGGCGCGGCGGGGCGCCGTCGACGCGGACGAGCTTGTGGCGTCCGTCGTCGACGCGGTGCCCGGCGCGCTTGGGCGTCACCAGTCCCGCGTGCACGTACGCGCGGTGCGAGTCGGAGGTGCCGGATAGGACGGGCCACAGCGACCGGCTGTCCATCGCCGCCGGCACCGGGACGGTGGCAGCCTCTAGGAAGGTCGCGGCGAGATCATGGAGGCTCACCGGACCGTCGAAGGTCTTACCAGTGGCGACGCCCGGCCCGGCGATGATCAACGGTACGCCCACGGAGGGCTGGTAACAGCTGCTCTTGCCCCAGAGGTCGTGGTC
>JAXGUU010000456.1:0-3124 GCA_040774145.1 Anaerolineae bacterium | reverse complement strand
GCGGCATCGAGGAGGCGCTCGCGATCCGGGTCGTTCGGTGGAAGAGCACGAGCAAGCTCCGCAAGGAAGAGCAGCGAGGTAGCGTCCTCGGCGCTGTTGACGAAGCGCTCCTCGGGCCAGAGACGGAGGAGGCCGTGGGCGATGTAGCCGTCGCCCGGATCGTGGGCCTCGATGTCGGCCAGCTGCGCGGCATGATCCACGTGCGTGACCGGCGCGAAGGTGTGCGCATCGACGTAGGCGGGGAAGCTCCCCTTCTCGTCCTGCAGGGAGAGAAGACCCCGGGCATAGGCGCGGGCGAAATCCAGGGATCGCGCATCCGGTTCGAGGTCACGCTGCCAGCGGAGGAGGTGATAGGCGGTCCAGGACATATCGAAGAGATGGTAGATGCCTAGGCCACCGCCCTGTGGGTGGCTATGAACCCAGCGGTGGGGCGTCGACACGTCGCCGAAAACGAAGACGGTTGGAAAGAGGCCGCGCTCCTGCGGAGCGGCGAGGACGAGGTCGCGGGTAGCACAGGCGCGATCGACCCAATCGGATGTCCCGGTCTCCTTGCCCCAGACATAGAGTCCATAGGCCGAGCGAAGCTGGTTGAACCAGGTGCAGAACCAGACGTCGTTGCGGTAGGCGCGATGGATGCGGAGGGCGCCGACACGCCGTCCCTCGAGTGTGGTCTCGTCCCACAACTGGTCGAGAGCACGAGGGTAGATCTGCCGGGCGAGTTCGGGGAAGGTGGCGGGCATGGGGGGCGCACCCGCGGCAGAACGCTTGCCGGCGTCGGCCCACAGTTTGCGATTGGCCGCGTCGAGGGAAGCCCCTGGCGGCGCATCGGCAGCGGCGAAGAGATGATAAGTGAAGTGCAGGGGGCGTGTGGGTGGGAGCTCGCCGGGAAGATCCGGACCATCGGGGGCGGGGTGGGCGGCGTAGTAGACGTGGCCGCGGACGTGGTGGGCGCGAAGGCCGACGCGGAAGGTGAGCACGCCATCGTCACGCAGGAGCGCCATACAACCGGGTAGCGACTGTAGTTTGCTGAGGGTGCCGGTATCGTAGATGAGGGCTGCGGCGCGATCGCCGTCCTGGGCGGTAAGGGCCGGCGACCGGAGCACGTGTCGCCCGATCACATCGTGGGGCTCGGGTGTGAGGACGGGCGAGAAGACCTCATCAGGCGGCAACGCCTCACCGGGCGCACCGGACACGTGCCGGCCGACGAAGCGCCAAGCGGCCTCGAACCAGTCGACTGTGGTATCCGGTCGGGTGCGGTCGGCAGCGAGCACCTCGCTGACGCGAATCCAGGAGCTGTTATCGTCCAGGCGCAAGGTCAGAGCAAGCGTAGCAGGGCCCACGCTGCCGCGGATGGTCAGCTGGGCCGCCCCGGCGAGGCCCGTCTCGAGCTCAAGATAGGGCATATCGGGATGCTCGGCGCGCAGGGCAGCGTTGGCGGGGTTCGTCGTATTGGTGCCGCCCCGCTCCAGGATGGAGACGAAGCCGTGGCCTGCCTGCCACGCTGAGACGCGCAGGTGGAGCGCGCCGGCAACTACGGAGGCTTCGAGTTGGATGCGTTCGTTGTGGATTGTGACGTGATTGGGCGTCTGGACACTGTGCATGGTATGACCTTTCGTGGTAGCGTGTGCCGAAGCGATCAGGATAGGCCCGGATGCGTCGTGAGGGGGCAGCCGGATAGGGCGGTGATGCCTCGGTACCGTGTGATGTCATGCGTGAGTCGAGGGCCACCCATGGGTCACCTTCTCATCCCGGCCTAGACCCTCACGAGGTGGAAGTCGGTCTGGCGACCACCGATGGGATAACAGCCGTCGCCTGTAAAGGCGACATCCTGTTCCATCGAGAAGGTGACCTCCTGTCCATCCCACTCGGGGACCGGTGCGGTGATCGAGAGCTCCATGGTGAACGTCTGGTTGGTCTCAAGCACGACGTCACCGCGGCCCTCGCACCTCTCTTGCTCCCAGGGCAGGCCGATGAGGGGGCCCGGCTCATGGAGGAAGAAGCCGAGACTATGGGAATAGACCTTGGGCTTGGGTATGCCGGCGGCGCGGGCCCGCGTGAGGATGGTTTCCAAGAGTTGGTTGCCGGTCAGACCGGCTTGAAAGGAGGCCATAAAGATGTCCTGAAGGCGGTTGCCCTCAGCCATCAGGTGCCGAAGTCCCGTGGGCGCACTCTGTTCGCCCGGGCGGAGGATGTAGGCCCACTCCTGATGATCGCTATTGAGACGGAGATACTTGATCCCGACATCCGAGTGGATCATGTCGCCGGGACGAATGACCTGATCATCGGCGCCGTAGCGAGCGTGCATGGCGTCGCTACGAACCAAGTTGAAGAAGGGCTTGAAGGCTATGTCAAGGCCCAGCTCCACGGCCGACTGCCAGTAAGCCCATTCCAGATCACGTGGGGTCGTCACGCCTGGGATGATGGTGGTGGTGCTGTAGCAGCGGGCCAGGAGGTCGTGAGCGACGTCCACGACGTGGTGGAAGGCGAGCAGCTCACGATCGGTGAGCCGGGCGAAGAAACGCGTCACGAGCGGTTCTGCGGAGACGAGGCGTTGGGAGAGCGCCTGCGGTAGGGTAGCGAGCAGGCGGTCATGGAGGGCGTGGGTGAGGCCACCCGCGGCCCACTGGATCGTCCCGATGTTGATGCCGATGCGCTTGGGGTTGCGCTCTTCAATGCACTGGCGCAGTAGGGGCCACTGTTCCTCGTGATGGCGCCCGGTCCAGGGCCGCTCATAGAGTCCCTGGGTGTCGGTCATCGAGAGGTTCAGGCGTTCGACACCGAGGTCAGGTCCGCGGTCATAGAAGACCAGGATTTGGAGGATGGGGCACCACGTGTTGATGGGAATGAGGTGGGTGAAGACGGGATCGAGGTTGTCCTCCTGGCAGATGATGAGCCACATGTCGAGGCCGCACTCACGCATCAGGGAAGGGAGGAGGTCAGTGAGGCGTTCGTCAAGAAGATCATACGTCAGGGCCGCGCGCTCACGCATGGTCAGGACTCGAGGCATCGGTGGTACTGAGCTATGCATAGATGCATCTCCTTGCCGACTCTTGGTGGACTCAGGGATTGAAGCGCCGCCGGAACGTAGATCCGGCGGCGCCCCGGGCGCGCAGCTATGAAGATG
>JAXGUU010000455.1:0-3129 GCA_040774145.1 Anaerolineae bacterium | reverse complement strand
TGATGTCGAATATGGATCTGATGGTGGGCGCGAAGAAGATCCGGGTGACCGCGCACTGCAACAACACGATCGGCCTGCCGGGCACGTTGGCCTCACGCAACCAGCCCAATCACCCCACCGACTCGGTGGAGGGGATCCGGGCGACGATCTATGAGGGACTATCCTTCGGCTCCGGTGACAGCGTCATCGGCATCAACCCGGTCGACGACTCCACCGACAGCGTGATGCGCTTGCTGGACATGACCTATGAGGTCATCCAGAAGTGGGAGATCCCAACCCAGAACTGCCTTCTGGCGCACGTCTCGACGCAGATGGAAGCGATGAAGCGCGGTTCGCCGGTGGGTCTGGTCTTCCAGAGTTTGGCCGGCTCGCAGAAGGCGAACGATGCCTTCGGCGTGAGTGTGGGGCTGATGGATGAGGCCTATGATATGGCGCAGAAGTATTGCGTCTCGGGCGGACCCAACTACATGTACTTCGAGACTGGGCAGGGCACGGCGCTCTCCGCCGATGCGCACTACGACACCGATCAGCTGACGATGGAGGCCCGCATCTACGGCATGGCCAAGCGCTATCGGCCCTACCAGGTCAACACCGTGGTGGGCTTCATCGGCCCGGAGTACCTCTACGACACCGTGCAGATCACGCGCGCGGGTCTGGAGGACCACTTCATGGGCAAGCTGACGGGCATTCCGATGGGCTGCGATGCCTGCTACACCAACCACGCTGTGGCGACCCAGAACGACATCGAGAACCTGGAGGTCCTCCTGGCTGCGGCGGGCTGCAACTACTTTATGGGCGTGCCGATGGGCGATGACGTGATGCTGAGCTACCAGTGCACCAGCTATCACGATGCTGCAGCGATGCGGCAGCTGCTGGGACTGCGCCCGAACCCGGAGTTCGAGGCCTGGATGGAGTCGTTAGGCCTGATGAAGGACGGCAAGCTCACGGCCATAGCAGGGGATGCATCGTTCTTCCTGCAGAGATAAGGAGCTACCTATGGAACAACCGAATGTCAATATCGAGGCAATCGTGCAGGCGGTGGTCGCCGAGCTACGGAAGCAGGGACAGGCGCCGGCAGGCGGTAGCCAGCCGGTCAAGTCCACGGCTCCGGGCGAACTGGTCATCGACCTGCCTGACCCGACACGACCGGAGGCGCGTGTGGCGATTGGGGTCGACAACCCCTACGATGCCGAGGGCTTGCGCAACCTGCGGGGGACCACGACGGCGCGCATCGGCGTCGGTCGGGCCGGCCCGCGCCCCAAGACGAGCACCCTCCTGCTCTTCCAGGCCGACCATGGCGTGACCCAGGACGCGATCTACGGCGTTGTGACCGAGGAGGTCAAGGAGCAGTTCGGCCTCTTCACGGTGCAGACGATGGTCGCCGATCGCGACGAGTACCTGCTGCGTCCGGATCTCGGGCGGAAGCTCTCCGACGAGGCCAAGCAGATCATCGCCGAGCGCTGCGTCAAGAACCCGCAGGTGCAGGTCATCGTCGGCGACGGTCTGAGCGCGGCGGCGGTGAACAACAACCTGCAGCACATCTTCCCGGTGATCTCCGATGGGCTGAAGTCCGCCGGGATCACGATGGGCACGCCCTTCTTTGTCCAGAACGCCCGTGTGGGCGTCATCAACGACGTGGGTGAGCTGCTCAACGCCGACATGGTGGTGATCCTCCTGGGTGAGCGGCCCGGACTGGGCGTTGCGGACGCGATGAGCGCCTACATGGGCTACCAGCCGCGGCCCGGCAAGACCGATGCGGAACGTGACGTGATCTGCATGATCACCTACAACGGCGGTACCAACCCGCTGGAGGCCGGCGCCTACGTTGTGGAGCTGATCAAGAAGACGCTCAAGTACAAGGCCAGTGGCGTTGAGCTGAAGCGCCTCAGCGGCGAAGATGAGTCCTGACGCAGTTCAGGAGAAACAGAGGAGGGACCTTTATGGCGATTCTTGATCCTGTCAAGCCGAACATTCTATCGGCACGGTTGATCCCCAATGTACATCCTGACTATGCAGAGCAGATGGGGCTGCGACCCGATCAGCGGAGCCTGGCGCTGATCACCTGCGACATCGACGACTCGCTCTATGTGGCGCTCGATGAGGCCACAAAGATGGCTGAGGTCGAGGTGGTCTATGCGCACAGCTTCTATGCCGGCTCCAGCTACCCCTCCGGCCCGCTCTCCGGCGAGATCATCGGCATCCTGGCGGGGCCCAATCCGGCGGAGGCGCGCGCAGGCCTGAACGCCTGCATCGCCTATGCGGAGGAGCAGGCATGGTTCTTCTCGGCCAATGCGGACAGCAGCCTGATCTTCTTCCCGCACACGATCTCGCGGACGGGCAGCTACTTGAGCAAGGAGGCCGGGGTGCCGATCGGCACGCCGCTGGCCTACGTGATCGCCCCGCCCATTGAGGCGACCTACGCGATCGATGCCGCGCTCAAGGCCGCCGAGGTGGAGCTCAAGGTGTGGTGGAAGCCGCCCTCGGAGACCAACTTCGCCGGCGCGCTGCTCGCGGGCAGCCAGAGCGCGTGCCGCGCCGCGTGCCAGGCCTTCCAGGACGCTGTGCTGGACGTCGCTGCCAGCCCACTGAAGTTCTAGGTGGTCTGAGGCGTTGAGCTGCACCCGCCATGGGCGGGTGGGCGACCCTGTGGCCGAGCGTCGGGAAGGTGAAGAGGTCTGACGCATCCTTCGTCGTCTAGGGAGATGCGTGGGCAAGTAGGAGGTGTCTATGCCTGATAGCTTCGACATGGACCTGCAGTCCATTCAGGAAGCAAGACGGTTAGCCGTGGCGTGTCGCGAGGCGCAGCGGGCGTTCGCCACGGCCTCACAGGAGGCGGTGGATCGGGTCTGCCAGGCGATGGCCGACGCCGCGTACGACGCTGTGGCGCGGCTGGGGCAGATGGCGAACGAGGAAACCGGCTACGGTGTGCCGCGCCACAAGCAGATCAAGAACGAGTTCGCGAGCCGCACGGTCTGGGAGTCGATCAAGGATCAGAAGACGGTCGGCGTCATCGCGCACGACGAGCAGCGTAAGGTGATGGAGATCGCCTGGCCTGCCGGTGTCGTGGCGGCGCTGACACCGTCCACGAACCCGACGTCGACGATCATGTTCAAGCTCCTGATCGCGGTG
>JAXGUU010000454.1:0-3136 GCA_040774145.1 Anaerolineae bacterium | reverse complement strand
GGTCAGTTGGAGGGCTTTCTTCTCCGCTTTCATGCGCCGGTGCGCGCCGACCAGGGGCAAGAAGAAGAGCACCAGTCCCAAGGTCAGGAGGAGGGCAACCGTGATCACGCACTCGACGCGCACCGGACAGATGAAGAGCATGAGCACCACGATCAGGAGCAGGCTGAAGTAGGCCGCGGAGAGTGACAATGACAACGTAGCGAGCGGCTTGAGGCCCATGCTCGCATCGTCATAGAAGGGTTTGAGCTTGAGCGAACCCCTGCCGAGTCGGCGCAGGCCCCATACCGCGCCGGCGTAGACCCAGACCGCTGTGCCGGACATCAGGTACAGCGGTGGGCCCGATAGCGCTTCGTAGATCATGCTCACCGGTCCCGGCGCCTCAGCCAGACGCATCCGGTAGTCACCGATGAAGAGCGCCTCGATCGCGAGGCCGACCAGCAAGGCGGGCCATAGCCGCGGCAAGGCCCGGAAGGCCTCGTCGAAGGCGGCGGGCTCGGCTAGGCGTGGGGTCAACGTCTTCCTGGATCTGCTCACGCTGCGTCGAGCGTGTTGGATGGTCAGGAAGAGGAGGGTATAGAAGGCGAACCACAGGACGATGGCAAGGACCTGCTGCCAGGGATGTTCGGGAAGATAGCCGTGGAAATAGGCCATCAGGCTGGCCCTGACATCGCCCGCCTCTGTCCCCATCGACGCGCGACAAGGCCTCGGCCCTCAGACCGGAATACAACTCGCTGGACAGAACGGTAGATAGGACCTAGACTTGGGGTATTGATCCCGTCCCTCTGGAACCGGTGGTGGAAGATGGGTGCTAAGCTGATGAAGTGGTTCTCCCCGCCTCGTTTTCACGACGAGGAGAAGACCCGCGCTGCCGAGGTGATCAACGCGGTTCTGTTGGTGGCGTTGCTCGGCGTGGTCTTCTTTGGGATCTTCTCCCTCTTCGTGCGTTTGACCGAGACCCGGGTGATGATCTACCTGCTGGCGCTCGTGATGGCGCTGTGCGTGATCGGCCTGAAGAGGCTTCTGAACCAGGGCCGGGTACGGCTCGTCGCGATGCTTTTTTCCGGTGCGGCGTGGGTCATGTTCACCGTCCCGATCGTCATGTTCGACGGTATTCGTGACACGGCGGTCACCGGTTATTATCTCGCGGTGTTGATCACCAGCCTCGTGTTGAGCACGCGGACGCTGGTTCTGGTCGACGCGTTGGCCTCACTGTCGATCGTGATGATCTACGCCCTCGAAAGGCGTGGTGTGTTGATCACATCGCTGGCGATCTCGCCCTCCCCGATGGATCTCGCTGCCGTGCTGTTCACTCTGAACGGCACCGCGCTCCTGGCGGCGTTTGCGGTACGCAAGCTTGCCGCGGGTGAGCGCCGATTGCGTCTTGAGCGGGACCGGGCTCAGCGCTATCTGGATGTCACCACCACGGTTCTGGACGGTATCGAAGCCGACGTTTACGTGGCGGATCTGACCTCCTACGAAGTGCTGTTCGTGAACCGGCACATGCGCAGGAGCTTTGGGGAGGATTTGGTCGGACGCCTCTGTTATGAGGTCTTCCGCGGCGAACCTCGGATTTGTCCGCACTGCACCAACCCGCAGTTGTTGGATGCGGACGGCAGTCCGGCGGCGACCGTGACCTGGGAGAGCCACAATCCGATGACGGACCGGTGGTATATCAACCAGGATCGTGCCATTCTGTGGGTGGATGGCAGGCTTGCCCGCCTGCAGGTCGCGACCGATATTACCGAGCGCAGACGCTCTGAGGAGGCGCGCGCGCATTCCCAGCGCTTCTTGTTGGCGCTCAGCCAGGCAGCCCAGGCCGTACAACGAGCTCGGAGTCCCGAGGCTGTCTATCGCGCTATCGGCGAGCAGGTGTCCGTGCTGGGGCTGGATGCCTTTGTGCTCACGGTGAGCAGCGAGCACGCATCGCTCAGCCCTGTCTACGCAACCACGCTCACACACGCAGAGGCAAGCGCGGAGACACTCATGGGATGTGACCCGGCGCCATCGCCGTCCGCTTCGATAGCCCTGACGCCGAACACGCCGTTGTACCGAGCGGTCACCCAAGCCGAGACGCTCTTCGATGATGCCACCGAGTGGGTGAGTGCTATCTACGAGGGGGGAGAAGGGACGACGGCAGAGGCCGAGGCGCCATCGGTTGATCCTTTGCTTGCGATGACCGGCCAACAGAAGCGGATCATCGCGTCGCTGGTCGTCGGTGATGAGGTGCAGGCTCTGCTGTTGATTGCAGGGTTGGCGCTAGCGGAGTCCGACGTCTCGGCTGTGACGGTCTTTGCCAACCAGGCAGCGATTGCGATCGAGAACGCGCGTCTATACCGGGAGACAGAGGAGCTGTCCGCATTCAACGAGCGGCTCATCATCAGTATGGCTGAGGGTATCACGGTGCTCGATGAGACGGGCACCGTGACGTTCGCCAATCCGGCGGCGGCTGAGATGATGGGGTACGAGGTTGATGAGCTGGTGGGCCTCCACTCGACGGCTTACATCCCAACCGATCAACGGGCGATCGTTGAGGCTGCCGATGAGCGACGGGCGCGTGGCCTCTCCGATCGCTACGAAGTGGAGTTGGCGCGCAAGGATGGCCGGCGGCTCTCAGTCTTGGTCAGTGGCAGCCCTCTCTTTGACGATGATGGGCGCTTTGTCGGCACCACGGCGGTCTTCACCGACATTACCGCGGCGGCGCGGGCACAGCGAGCGCTTCGGGATAGCGAGCAGTTCCTGGCGAATGTCTTTGACGCGATTCAGGACGGGATCAGTGTGTTGGATAGCGACCTGAACATCGTGCGGACCAATGCCTGGATGGAGCGCATGTATGCGGAGCAGATGCCGATCGTCGGCAAGACGTGTTACCAGGCCTATAACCAGCGTGAGGATCACTGCCCTTGGTGCCCGGCCCTCGTGACCCTGGCGACGGGCGCGCCACATATGGAGATCGTACCCTATCAGCCCGCGGGTGAGCCGGCCGGATGGTTGGAACTGAGCACCTTCCCTATCAAAGATGAGAAGGGGCGCGTCACGAACATCATTGAGTATGTGAAGGACATCAGCGACCGCCGGAAGGCTGAAGAGGAACGGGCAGCGCTCGCCGCACAGATCCGAGACCAGGCGCAGCAGATGG
>JAXGUU010000453.1:0-3146 GCA_040774145.1 Anaerolineae bacterium | reverse complement strand
GCCCTTGGGCGGAAAAAAGAACCCGCCTCGAGAGGCATCAAAGGTCGCTCAGCGACCACCGCTCAAAGCCGCCGTCCCGAGGCCGCTCGGGCATTGCATTGCCCATCGGCGCGATTCGACCACACTCATCTCAGGATCTCTACACCCAACGGAGCAGACCCATGCCACGCTACGAGTACAAGTACGTAACCATCGGACTGAAGTCCACCTGGCGGGGGAAGAAACCGGAGCGCGACTACCACGAGGTCATCGACGAGCACGCGCGCCAGGGCTACCGGCTGGTGACGATCTTCGCCCCGGGGACCGAGGGCTACGGCACCCCGCGCAGCTACGAACTGGTCTTCGAGTACGCCTCGGACATATGAAGATCCGCCTGGGCCCTGTTGCCGGTGACCCCACCTTCCGGCCCGGCGACGGCCCCTGGCGCAAGCTCAAGGAGCCCGCATTTGGCCGGCTGCTGCTGCTCAGCCTCCTCCTGGCGCGCTGTTGACGGCGGGGATGCTCGCTGCGTGGGGCGCGTTGGCTCGCGCCCACGGCGTCGCCGGCGGCGGAGAGGTCGTGCTGACGCCGGCGGGCCTCCTCACCGCCCTCGCGGCTCTGGCAGCCCTCATCGTGACGCACGAACTCATCCACGCCTTGAGCCTGCCCGGCTTCGGGCTCACGCCTGCGACGACGCTCGGGTTCTGGCCCAAAATGGTCACGCCCTATGTGGCCCACCGAGGCGAGCTCGCGCGCGACCGGCACGTCGCCGTCGGCCTGATGCCGTTCCTAGTGCTCTCCCTCCTCCCGCTGCTCGCCGCCGCCCTCACCGGATGGATGCCCGGTTGGGCCGTCGCACTGAGCTCCCTCAACGCCCTGTTCTCCTCCGGCGACATGATCGGCGCCGCCCTGCTGCTCGCACAGACGCCGCGCTCGGCTACCGTGCGCAGCCGGGGCCTCGAGACGTGGTGGCGCGGCCCAAACACCGCAGCGTAATCAGCGAACATCCGCGCCGTCAGCGCGTCAGATCCCGGACCGCCGCCTCCATCAGCAGGAAGAAGGCCTGCCCCTCGGTCGCCGTGCCCGAGCGGTTGAAGTGCGGCGCGCCGCAGACGCCCTGTACCAGCCCGTAGGCATCCACCTTGCCGTGCGCCGCGGCGCGCATCCGGTCCGCGTACGCCAGGTAGCCGCGGTCCAGCCAGCCCTCCGCCACGCCCCGGTAGATCGTGTAAGCCAGCATCTGCGCCGCGTTGGTCTCCACGAAGGTCTCGGGATCGTCGAAGACGTCGTGGAAGAGCCCATCGTCCCGCTGGTGGGCGAGGCAGCTGTCCAGAAGCTCGCGGACGAACCCCACGAGCAGCTCACGCTCCGCCGCCATCGACGCCGGTAGCGCCCGGATCACGCGCGCCATCCCTGCCGCAGCCCAGCCGTTCCCGACGCCCCAGAAGAGCCCCCGCGCATACGCCTGCAGGTCCTCATCCCAGATGTGGTTATAGAGGCCCGCCTCGCCATCGAACAGCCGATCGCGATAGCCCACCAGCTGCCGCACCGCCTCCTCGGGGTGCCCCGCAACGGCGAGGAAGGGCGGCGCCATGTAGATCGCATCGACCCAGAGCTGATTCTCGATGTGATTGTGATAGATCAGACCGTCTCGCGTCCGCGGCGCCTTGTGGAGCAGGAACTCGAGCATCCGCTCCGCCGCCTCGCGCAAGCTCGCGTCACCGGTCACCTCAGCCGCGCGTAGCAGCGGCTCGCCGTTCGCCGCCGGGTCGGCAACGGGCGCCTTGCCCTCGTTGAGCGCCAGACGCCCATCCTTGAGCTGGTTGACCACGGCGTCCTTCGCCAGCAGCACCACCCAATCGATCTCCCCAAGCTCCAACAGCGCCTGCGCCGCCACGCCCTGCTCCCACGCCCGCCGCTGCATCGCCAACATCGCGTGCATCACCCTCGTCAGCATCGCTTTGCTCACCACACCACCTCCAACCGCTCCGCCGGAGCGAGCGCACCGGCGCCCATATTACGGACTCCCGTCAGGACGAATCGGAGGAATGTCCAGCACCTTGGCCTGAACGGACAGGTCGCTCTCCACCACGATCGTCGTCTCATAGGCGCCTATGTTGCCCTTGGTGACTCGCAGCTCATACTCACCGCGACGCACCTCAAGCCTGGCCACGCCGTTAGTGTCAGTCCGAGCCCGGTAAGGATGCATGAGGACATCGGCCTGCTCGACTGGACCACCGTCCTGAAGGTCAACAACCTCCACTGTGACGACGTGGTCGGCCGGCCCGACGGTGCGGAAGACGAACGGATAGACCGCCTCGTCGTGCTCATACGTCAGCTCGGGCGCCGGCATACGGGCCGACCACTTGTGCAAGCCCTCAGCACGCGGTGCTTCGACGGTCACGTCAGCCCAGTAGAGCGCTGCCGCCCCCGGCAGGGGAACCTCCCCCAGGGTAGCACGTCCCACCTGCGCCCCCTCCGCATCCAGCACGTCGACCTCCTTGCCCGCCAGACTGCACTGCGCCACGCAGGTCGCTCCGACTCGGAACCGCAACGGGGTCGCCACGACCACCGGAGACGGCAGCTCCCAGACAGCCAGGCTGATGCGATGCGGCCTCACTACGAATAGGAACGGCTCGGCATCCTCCGCGTGGATGGTACCCCCGCGCTCCTGCTCCGGAAAGAGGACCCGCCAGGCATAGGCGCCGGGCTCAACCGGCGCCCGCATCACACACTCCGCCGTCTCGTTATCCGTGCCGTCGAACTCCGTGATCTCTAGCTCACGTGTTAGGTCGTCGTCGTGGGTCACGAGCCTCACGTGATGACCTCGCAGATCGCATTCCCCGGAACAGGAGACCCACACCTTGAAGGTCACCTCAGAACCGGCATCGATCTCCGCGCCGGAGGCCGCACTGATCACATAGGTACTTGTCTTGTGCATCTCACGTCCATCTGCCATAGATTGCTCCTCGATCGCAATAGGTTCATCCCATATGTAGCCTAGAAACCCAACATGGCAAAGGGGGGTGGGCAAGCCCACCCCCCAACCGCTCGTATCGTACGAGCCGGCGTGACCGGTAGTCTAGCCTTGTGACGTTAGCCCGGCAGCGTGCTTGCCGGCCCGCAAGCCACCCACGATACCCTGCGTCCAACCACACCCGCCGTCG
>JAXGUU010000452.1:0-3148 GCA_040774145.1 Anaerolineae bacterium | reverse complement strand
GACCCAACCCTCGATGACTTTGTGCGAGACGCCCGCCGCGTTGCCGGCCGTGACACACGACCACCGCTTTCGCTCGCGCTGAGCCTTCCGGTCGAGCAGCTCTCGCAGATGCAGCCGGATCATAACGGCACCTCCTCAATGGCCAGCAGGTCGCCGACCTTGCACTCGAGGAACCCGCACAGCCGGCTTAGCGCCTCGACATCGAAGCGCCTCACTCTGCCCAGAGCGTACGATCGCACCACGTGGTCATTGACCCCGGTCTCCCGGCTGATCTGCCTATACGACCAGGTGCGGCCTTCCCGGGCCTGTTTCTGGTCCAGCAGATCCCGGAACCGGACCGTCACAACCTTGCGAGTCAGCGGCCGCGGCGCCTGAGGGGCCCCACGCGGCGGAAGTGTATAGACCTCGCCGTGGAGGATCGGCTCGCCGTCGCCGATCCTAATGCCGTGGCTACGCAGCAGCGCTCGGGCGCCGGCCTGGGTCATGAGCCCCAGATAGGTGCTGTCGGCCCACACGTCGGGA
The DNA here is from genome assembly GCA_040774145.1 of Anaerolineae bacterium. Taxonomy (GTDB): domain Bacteria; phylum Chloroflexota; class Anaerolineae; order B4-G1; family SLSP01; genus PWVB01. The sequence continues at coordinate 2,626 of JAXGUU010000452.1, read as the reverse complement.
GGGTTCCCCGACTGCTTCAGAGCTTTCCCGCCCGGGCGCAGGGGGGTCCGATCCAGGAACAGGATCTCGTCGTGCAGCGCGCCGCGACGCAGAACGGCATAGTAGCCGGAGCGGTCGCGGCTGATTCTGTCGTCGGCGAGGCTGCGCAGCCATCGCGAGACGCTCGGTCGGCCGCGGATCAGGACTCCGGCTTCTTCCGCGATGCGCTGGAGCGCCTGGAAGCGCAGGTCCCCCTCTTCGCCCACGCCGAGGTTGAAGTGGATCTTCGTGCTGGGGTCAGTCTCATCCATGTGCGTCTCCTACCAACACTGCGAGACGTTGTTACCGTGGATGTCGGGCGTAGGATACTCCCCACGGGCACGCGCGCAAGTTGGCCCGCCCCAACAGAAAGCAGCCTGCGATGCTCTGCAGGCGGCTTGGCTTGCGGATGCGTCAGCCGCTCGTACCGCCAGTCAGGCGCCTGGCCGCGACCTCGAGGAATCGCTGCGCGACCTCTTCGGGCACTGTCGTGTAGCCCTCGCACAGCGGGCAGGGGCTACCGCGTGGACTTCGAGCTGGTCGAGGATGGTTACAGCGCTATACTAGCGACGGCGAACAAGCCCTAAGGTCACTGACACGATTGTCTGACAGGCCATAGTATGCGGCGCAGCTTTTCTGCGGGTCCCACCGTAGGTAGTGGCTACTGTTGCATCCCTACAGGGACAGCGCGCGAACGCCGTGACCTGTAGGGATCAGGAGGCACGATGGCAGACGACGGAACATGGGGCGACGCGATTGAAGAGCAACCCGAAGAGCCATTCGTCGGGCGTGAGCACGAGCTAGGGGTATTCCGGGCCAACCTGGCCGCTCGACCGCGCGCGCCCTACCTCCTCTTCGACATCTATGGTCAGGCCGGCATGGGTAAGACCCGGCTCGTCGAACAGTACCGCGCGCTAGCAAAAGACGTGGGCTTCCTCACCGCAGCCACCGACCACGAACAGCGGACGGAACTGCAGGCATTCTCGGTCGTCGCGGCAATGGCCAAGCTCTCCGACGACCTTTCTGAGCGGGGCTACCATCTTGAGAAATTCCAGGCTCAGGTCAATTGCTACCGGCAGTGCATGCAGGAGATCGAAGCCGATCCCGAGAAGCCGACGGGCCTTGCCGGCATGCTCACCCGGTCAGTCTTGCGAGTGGGCGTCGGGGCGCTGAAGCAACAACCGGTGGTCAAGGCGATTGATGATTCCCTGAAGGAGTTCGGCGTCGACAGCTCCGCCTGGATTGATCAGGCCGGTGAGGTGGCCAACTACTTCGCCAGGAAGTTCCACAACAGATCGGACGAAGTCGCCCTCGTCCGCGATCCCATCAGAACCCTCACTCCCTTCTTCCTCGAAGATCTCAACCGCCTGGCTGCGGATCAGGAGGTTCTGCTTTGTTTCGATAGCTGGGAGTTCACGTGCGACCACCTCGAGCAATGGCTTCTGGTCCACGTGCTGCACCCGCGCACGTTGAGCCGCCGGGTGTGGTTGGCGATCGCGGGCCAGCACCCGCTGAATCTCGAGAGCGATGGCTGGAAACCCTACCGGAGAGTCATCGCCCCGCCGCTTGAGATCGATGTCTTCACCGAAGACGAAGCGCGAAGATACCTGGCCGATCAGGGCATCACGGAACAGCAAAGGATCGAGGAGATCCTGCGCTTCTCCAAGTGCGTTCCCATCCTGTTGGCCTGGTTAGCCAGCGCCAAGGGCGGCAGCGCTCAGGAGGCTGCCGACAGTGCCGTAGACCGGTTCCTCAAATGGGTGGACGATCCCACTCAGGCGCGAGTGGCGCTCTGGTCAGCGCTTGCGCGATGGTTCGACCTGGACACGGTGGGCATCGTGCTTGCGACAACGAGCGCTGATGGCACGAAGAGCGATGTTGAGGCAACCTTCGCTTGGTTGAGCAGGATGCCGTTCGTGCGGCGCGGCGAGAAGTGGACTTACCATCCGGTTGTGCGCCAGCTAATGCTGGCATATGCATGCGAGCGGTCCGAGGCCCACGCCGAGGCGCTCCACCGAGCGTTGGCCGAGCATCATTGGAAGGCGATCGGCGGTCGAGAGGCAGAGCCCCGGTACGCCGACGACGATTGGCTCCTTGGCCGCCTCGAAGCCCTGTATCACGACCTCCATCAGCCGGGCGATGCAATGGTGCTGGCCGCGATCGACGGATTCCTGGTGGCTCTGGACAAGGCGTGGGCCTTTGCCGGTGAGCTGGTGCAGACCTGGCAGCAGGTAGCAGAGGAGAACCCTCGGCGTGGTGCCGTGGTCCGGTTCGCCCGGCTGGTCGGGAATGCGTGGGCAGCCTGGCGGGACCGTACGTGGACCGGGTGGGTTCCCTTCCGCCAAGTAGCCGATGTCGCCGCTCTCAGCGCTGAGGCCAGGCTTACGCTGTACCTCGTCAGTGGCTACGTGTATTTTGCGTTGAAGCAGTACCCGGAGGCGCTGGCGGACTACACGCAGGCGCTCGCGCTGGATCCGCAGGATGCCAGATTCCACAACGACCGCGGAAACACGTATGCCGAGCTGAAGCAGTACCCGGAGGCGCTGGCGGACTACACGCAGGCGCTCGCGCTGGATCCGCAGGACGCCACGGCCTACAACAACCGCGG
>JAXGUU010000451.1:0-3174 GCA_040774145.1 Anaerolineae bacterium | reverse complement strand
GTCGGTGATGATGCAGTTCCGGATCGTCAGTTCGGCGCCCTGGGCATAGACGGCGCCACCGACGTCGACTGCGCCGGTGCCGCCACCCAGGCCCGTCGCGTTGCCGCCGGTCAGCGTTAGCCCATCGAGCTCGACGACCACGTCCGTGGGGGACGCCGCTGGCTTGCTGATGCTGATCACGCGGCCTGCACCGAGGGCGTCGATGATCGACGCGGAGCCCGGATCTGGGCGTAATGCAGGAAACGCTCGACTCCATCCGCCGGTGAGGGTGACAGAACGGGCAATGGACAGTGTCTCATAGCACGTTCCGTTGGCGACATAGACGCTTCCCAGCGCACCGGCTGCGTCGATCGCGTCCTGCAGCACGGTGTACGTGACCCCGCCTGTCATAGCAAGGCACGTTTCCCCTGCGACACCAGCGTCGGCGGACGCTTGTTGGAACGTTGTCACCGCAGCACGGCCCGGCTGGGACGCTGCAAGCACGCCCACCCCGAGAAGCAGCGCAAGAATGAGGGCAACGACACACCCGAAGTAAGCTGAGACTCGCCGGTCACCCTGACGACGCACCATAGACACCTCTTTCGCCCAGCTAGGAGCGCAGGATACGGGGAACGCACCTGGTAGCGCCACGGTTGTCCACTGCGGGCCCCGATGGCGTCTTGGTCTCACAATAGCAGACGACCGGCAGCCTGTCAACGACCCAAAGGTACCAGACCCCCTTCACAACCGCGTGCCCCCGGCGCGTCCAGCGAGACACTTTCCGACGTAGGGCGCACAGTCTTGTGCGCCCGCGCGCACCCGGTCAGCGCCGGAGCAGAGGGCGAACACGACGGTTCGCCCTACATTCCTGATCGCGGGTGTCGTATTGACGGGGAGCACAACCCAGGAAGGCGATGGGAGCACACGAAAAGCGCCGCCCGGTGATCTCACCGGGCGGCGGCATCTGAAAGGTTTCCTACCCTAGCAGGCAGCGGGATTCCACGTACAGGCGAACTCGCGCGCGGGCCTCACTTCGATCCGCGGCAACCGCCACGTGAGCCGGAACCCGCGTCGTTCGCGCTTGCGCCCGAGCCGGGCCAGCTTCAGCAGATGGTTGCGACGGGCCTCGGCGAGCGCTTGCTCCTGCCGGTAACTCACCATCGCGAGAATCGTGTCAATGTTCTGTGTGAGCATCGTGGCCTCCTTGGAGACACTCCGAACACGCCAACGAACGTACCGTAATCCTGCCACAAACGGACCGCCGCGGCAAGGGCAATTTCCGGCCATTCCGCAAGCTCGTCGGGAATCTCTCCAGCCACACTGCTCAGCGCCGCCCTGCAAAGACCTCCTTGGCCCGTGCCAACACCTCTGCCTCCAGAGCCTCGGCCCGCGCCGCGATTTCCGCGCCCTCTGCCAGCGCGCGCTCGGCAAAGTCCCCATCCTGCAACCCGCCCACATTGGTCTGCACATTGAGATAGGCCCCACGGACCGCCGCGCGTGCACACAGGGCGCCCACGCCGGCATCGGATGCCGCGTTGGGGTTCCCCGTCTCCGCCATCGCGCGGAGCACGTCCATCGACGCGAGCGCCGCGCGCATCGTCCGCAGTGGCACCGCCACTGCCCCCTGGGTCGCCGCCTCGATCGCAGCCTGGCGGGCCGCGCGCTCCTCCTCGGTCCCCTTGGGCAGCCCAAACGCCGCCATCAGCGCGTCGAAGGCCCCGCTATCCGCATCGGCCAGACCCTCGAGCTCCTCAAGGATCGCCCGCCCGCGCACGGCCCAGACCGAGAACTCCTCCCACCGCGCATCCCACCCGCGCTTGTGCGCCGAACCATTGGCCACCATCGTCCCCAGCGCCGCCGCCAGCGCGCCCACGACCGCCGCCACCGTCCCGCCACCAGGCGTAGGCGACTCGGAGGCCACGCTATCCGCAAATGCTGCCACGGTCTTGTCCACGAAGCGCGGCTTTGCCTCACCGGCCATCGCGGCCTCGATCACGCGGTGCTGCAGATCGAAGGGCGCCAACTCGTCGAGCCCCAACGACCGGACCGCAATCTTGAGCACCTCGGAGGTCGGGATGCCCAGCGACCGCTGTTGCTTGCGCAGGAAGTACTCTCCGGCCTCGCGCAGCACCCGCAGCGGCACCATCCCCACGATCTCCGACCCCGTCGCGCGCATCCCACGCGCCCGCGCGCGCTCACTCACCTCCTCAAAGGCCACGTGCAGCGGCGTCGCGGCCAGGTCGGTGAGGTTCATCGACACCTGGCAGATGCCATACTCCTCGATGTACCAGCCGATCGCCTTGACGCCCTGCAGGCTGCCAGGGACCCAGACAGCGTCGCCGTTCTCATCGCGCACGATCTCGCCCGTGAGGGGGTCTCCCTCGCGCTTGAGCCTCCCGCGCTCCCGCACGTCGTACGCTACGGCGTTCGCCCGTCGCGTCGAGGTGGTGTTGAGGTTGACGTTGTAGGCCACCAGGAAGTCGCGTGCGCCGATCACGGTCGCACCCGATCGCGCGTTGAAGGCTGCCGGGCCAAAGTCGGGTACCCACGCCGGATCCCGCAGCTTCTCCGCAAGGCCCTCGTACTCCCCGGCACGGATCGTCGCCAGGTTCTTGCGTTCGGGCTGCGTTGCCGCCGCCTCATAGAGGTAGACCGGGATGCCCAGGTCGTCGCCCACGCGCTGCGCGAGCTGTCGCGCCAACGCCACCGCCTCCTCCATCGTCACCCCCGAGACCGGGACCAGCGGGCAGACGTCGGTAGCGCCCATGCGCGGATGGGCGCCGTGGTGCGTGCGCATGTCAATCACCTCCGCGGCCTTCGCGATCCCGGCGAACGCGCCCTCGACCACGGCCTCGGGCTCGCCCACGAACGTCACCACCGTCCGGTTCGTCGTCGCGCCGGGGTCCACGTCCAGCAGCTTGACCCCCTCCACCCGCGCGATCGCGGCCGTAATCGCATCGATCACGGCCCGGTCGCGCCCCTCACTGAAATTCGGTACACACTCGAGTAGTCTTGGCATCACCGACTCCCGTTTGAGGTCGCCCCTTGCTCACTGCCCTCCGGGCGTTATCGATCCAATCGCCATGAACGTGAAGATCAAGACGTCCTGAAGGAAGTGGAGGAACCATGCCCAGGCCACCACCAGCATCGCCGTCCGCTTCTGTGTGCCAGCCATACCCAGTTCCCCCTCTCCCG
>JAXGUU010000450.1:0-3180 GCA_040774145.1 Anaerolineae bacterium | reverse complement strand
CTGGTGGTGGCGATCGTCGCCGGGCTCATCTTCCTGGGCGTGACCGTGGCGCTGGACGCGTGGATGAACCCCTTCGCGGACGTGGAGGGGGAGGTCGCGTCGATCACGGGCGAGAGCCCCGTGGTCGCGCTGGGGGTGGGGGTGCTCTACGGGGGCATCGTGGAGGAGCTGATGCTGCGGTGGGGCTTCATGACCCTGCTGATGTGGATCGGGTGGCGCGTGGTCCAGCGGGGCGAGGGGCGGCCCAGTCCGGCGCTGGCGTGGACGGCGATCGTGCCGGCGGCGCTGCTCTTCGGGCTGGGGCATCTGCCGGCGTTGGCGTCGGTGGTGGAGCCGACGGCGCTGATGATCTTCAGGACGGTGCTGCTGAACGCGCTGGGGGGCCTGGTCTTCGGGTGGCTGTATTGGCGGCACAGTCTGGAGTTGGCGATGGTATCGCACGCGGCGTTCCACGTGGGGCTGTTTGTGCTGCGGTTGGTGGTGGGGGATCGTCGTCGGCAGTTGCACGACTTCGAACCGAGCGCTGCGATTTGAGCGTGTGTTGATGTCCGTGACGGGAGGGTGGGATGCGGATTGCGGTTGATGCCTGGGGATCGGATGCGTGTCCGGGGCCGGATGTCGAGGGGGCGGTGTTGGCGGCGCGGGCGTGGGGGGATGAGATCATCCTCGTGGGGCCGGAGGAGGCGACGCGGGCCGAGCTGGCGAAGCACGCCACGGAGGGGCTGCACATCCGGGTGGTGCACGCGCCGGAGGTGCTGACGATGGTGGACCACTCGGAGGAGGTGCGCCGGAAGGAGGACGCCTCGATCCGGGTGGCGATGCGGATGGTGCGCGACGGCGAGGCGGATGCCTTTGTGTCGGCGGGCAACACGATCGCCTGTCTGGCGTCGGCGATCTTCGACCTGCGGCGCATCCGCGGGATCCGCCGCCCGGCGCTGTGCCTAGTCTACCCGATTGCGTTCCAGCCGATGCTGTTCCTCGATATGGGGGCGAACGCCGATCCGACGCCGGAGATCCTGCTGCAGTCGGCGCGGATGGGGGCGATCTATGCCGAGAAGGTGTTGGGGATCGCGTCGCCGCGGGTGGGGCTGTTGGCCAACGGCGAGGAGGAGGAGAAGGGGACGCTGGTGCTGCGCGAGGCATTCGGGCAGTTCGAGGCGAGCGAGCTCAACTTCGTGGGCAACGTGGAGCCCAAGGAGGCGGTGAAGGGAGCGGCGGATGTGGTGGTGACCGACGGGTTCACGGGGAACATCCACATCAAGACCGCCGAGGCGGTGGCGTCGTTCGTCAAGGCGATGATCAAGCGCGACGTGCTGGGGCCGACGCGGTCCAAGGTGGGGCTGGCGCTGATGGTGCCGGGGCTGATCCTGGCGCTGCCGGGGCTGGCGCTGATGTATCCGGGCCTGCGGAAGGTGCTGCGGCGGCTGGACTATGCCGAGGTGGGAGGTGGGCTGCTGCTGGGCGTGAACGGGGTGGTGATCGTGGGCCACGGGCGGTCGAACGCGAAGGCGGTGCAGCACGCGATCCTGCGGGCGCGCGAGGCGGTGGCGGGTCATGTTGTGGAGACGATCGCGGCGGGGATGTAGGACGAGGTCCCGGGCTGTGACATCGGTCGAGGTCAGTGGAGGTCGGTATGCAGATCGTTGCGAATGAGAAGCACATCAGTCAGCGGAAGAAGATTGGAGAGCGGGCGCCGTTCGTAGGCCTGATCTTCCTGGCGGGGTCAACGGTGCTGATCTTCCTCAAGCCGGAGTGGATCTGGGGGACGATGGCGCTGGTGTGGGTGGGTTTTTTGATCTCGCTGATGGGGAGCTACCTGGGAGAGCGCTACGTGGGCCCGAACGCGCATCACACGCGGGTGCCCGAGGCCCTCAAGGGGATGAGCAACGAGTACACGCTGTTGATGTACCAACTGCCGGCGCCCTTTGTCCTGGTGGAGCCGGGCGGGTTGACGGTGATCTCGGTGCGCTCGCAGAGCGGGTCGATCACCTTTGAGGAGGGTCGCTGGCGGCAGAAGCAGAAGATGGGCTTCCTGCGGCGGTTCGCGGGCCAGGAGTCGCTGGGGCGTCCGGAGAAGTTGGCGCAGATGGAGCGGGAGGACGTCGAGAAGCATCTGGCGAAGGTGCTGCCGGAGGGGGTCGAGGTGCCGGTGCGGTCGGTGGTGCTCTTCACGGCGCCGGGGCTGGAGCTGCGGGTGGATGAGGAGACGGTGCCGGTGACGGCGCTGCGCGCTGCGGAGCTGAAGCGGTGGCTGCGACGGAATCCGCTGAAGCCGCAGTTGGTGGGCGAGGCGGAGGCGGCGCTGCAGGCGCTGGGGGGCGCCGAGTCGTAGCGCGGGCGTGCCGCGACATGCCGTTTCGCGGGTCCACGTGACCTGGTCAAGTGGTCAGGCCAGAAGCTGTGCCGTAGGCTAGTTTGAGCCCGGACGATGTCCCGTTGTGCCTTTCTGCTGAAGTGCGGTATACTAGACCTTAGCCAAGCGGGAAGGCCGCACGATGAATCATCTACTCACCGCGCAACCTGACGTCCCATAGGTTGCGCGCTTTGCATGGGGCCTCCCGGTCAGCTAAGGAGGTGGTCTATCGAGGAAAGACGTCATCGAGCACGCGGGGCTACGGCCCCATCCGAGAACGATATCCGGCCAAACTAAGAAGGAGGATCACAATGTCCCGAAAACTAGTCTACAGTCTGTTAGCCTCTCTGGTGCTGGTGGCACTGGTGTTGGGCGGCTGCAGCACGCCGGCCCCCACCGATGCCCCGACCGTCGAGGCGACGGAGGAGCCCGAGGCCCCGGTCGTAACCGAGGAGCCTGAGGCGCCTGCGGAGACCGAGGAGCCCGAAGCACCCGTCGAGACCGAGGAGCCTGAGGCGCCGTCGGTGGCGGGTCCGTTGTGGACGCCCGAGCTGAAGCAGGCGTTTGCGGCGGCCATCGACCGTGAGGTCCTGGTCGACCGCGTCTTCGAGGGTCGCAACACCCCCGCTTACCACATGGTGCCCGAGGGGTACCCTTTCGCGACCGAGCCGTTCCTGGATAAGTACGGCACGCGCGACCTGGATATGGCGATCGAGTTGTTGACGGATCTGGGCTACACCGCCGACGCGCCCTTCGCGTTCGACCTGTGGTATCCGCCCGAGCACTACGGCACGACGACGGCGGACGTGATGCAGGTGGTGAAGGAG
>JAXGUU010000449.1:0-3187 GCA_040774145.1 Anaerolineae bacterium | reverse complement strand
GGGCACGCGCCGCAATGCCTCCATCAAGCTCGGACTCGCCAATGCTTCCCCTTCGTTCACCTCAGCACCTCCGCGCTTCACCTGACTCTATCGCTATTCTAGCACGATTCACCTCTCTTGTCAGAGAATTGATAAGCCCTGCCTGTAATCCAGGACTATCGCATTCGACCTTCCGGGAAGCTAGCGGGCCCGTTGCGTCGCACCGAGTCAGGCGTCCGACGCCCTCTCTGTGGTGAGCGAGGCTCTTCGAGCTTCCCGGAAGATGGCTGACATGCGATCGCCGTGCCTGTAACCCTTACGAGATTCGCCGTACCGAGGTTGCAGGCTCAGCCCAGGGTGCGGTCGATCCAGCTGAGGATACGCTCGGCCATATCGTCGCGGTTGCGGCGATCGATCTCGCGGATCTCGACCTGGGCCAGGTTCCGGAAGACGTCGCCCTCGGGATGGGGTTTGGACATCATCGTGCCGATGACGTGGTGCGGGCCGAGGATGGCGGCGACGAGTGTTTCCTGGAAGGCGGTGGAGTAGAGCTCCATCATGCCGATCTCGTCGACGATGATGAGCTTGCCGGCCTCCATCGCGCGGCGCAGCGCTCTGACGCCCACGCGGTCGAAGGCGGCGACATCGACGCCATAGCGCCCGACACGCGGAAAGCGGCCGTCGCGCAGGTCCTTGTGGGCGAACACGACCTCCTTGCCATCGAGGGTGGTGAGGTTGAAGCCATGGCGCCCGCCGGGGCCCGTGATCTCCTGGGTGTAGAAGCCGCCCGCGCGGTCGCCCAGGCCGGCGATGACCTTGCGGATGATCGTGGTCTTGCCGATGCCGGGATGACCGGTCAGCAGAAGTGACTTTGCCATATCGATTCCTTATGAGGTAGCCCGAGACGATGGATGCAGTATAATCCTTGAACTCAAACCAGCAAGGAGAGCGGGATGCGCATACTCATCACGGGAGGGGCGGGATTCATCGGGTCGCACCTCTGCGATCGCTATATCGCGGAGGGGCACACGGTGATCGCGATGGACAATCTGAAGACGGGCAGCACCGACAATATCGCCCATCTGGCGGGACACCCGCGGTTTCTCTTCATCAACCACGATGTGACCCACTACATCTATGTCGCCGGGCCGCTGGACATGGTGCTGCACCTGGCCTCGCTGCCGAGCCCCGTCGACTATCTCAACTTGCCGATTCAGACCCTGAAGGTCGGTGCGCTGGGCACGCACAACACGCTCGGATTGGCGCTCGCCAAGGGGGCGCGCTTTCTGCTGGCTTCTACTTCGGAGGTGTACGGCGACCCGCTGGTGCATCCGCAGGATGAGAGCTACTGGGGCAATGTGAACCCGGTGGGGCCGCGGGGGGTCTACGACGAGAGCAAGCGTTTCGCCGAGGCGCTGACGATGGCCTATCATCGTTACCACGACGTGGAGACGCGCATCGTGCGCATCTTCAACACCTATGGCCCGCGCATGCGCGTGGGCGACGGGCGGGTGGTACCGAACTTCATCGAGCAGGCGCTGCGCGGGGAGCCGCTGACGGTCTACGACCACGGCAAGCGCACGCGCTCCTTCTGCTACGTTGACGATCTGGTGGATGGCATCGTGAGACTGATGGCGGCGGACGTCGAGGGGCCGGTGAACATCGGGAACCCCTCCGAGATCACGATCGTGGACTTTGCCAAGATGGTGATCGAGGTAGCGGGGAGTGCCTCGGAGCTCACCTACGTGACGCCCAAGGATGAGCGGACGCGCGATGACCCGAAGCAGCGCTGCCCGGATATCACGCGTGCGCGGATGGTGCTCGGGTGGGAGCCCAAGGTGGCGCTTCGCGAGGGGTTGGCGCGGACGACCGACTACTTCCGCGAGCGACTGGGACTCGGCTGATGGCGCGCATTCCGTCGGTGTTGATCTACGCGCGGCGCGGCGACGAGGTGCTGCTGATGCGGCGCCACAAGGAGCCCAATCTGGGCCTGTGGGTGGCGCCCGGCGGCAAGGTCGAGCTGCACGAGTCGCCGCGTGACGCGGCCCGGCGCGAGATGGCCGAGGAGACCGGACTGACGGCGCGCGATCTGGCGTGGCGCGGCACCTGCACCGAGGTCTCGCCGCTGCCGGAGTGGCAGTGGATGCTCTTCATCTACGTGACGCACGACTTCGAGGGGGAGCTGCGCCCGGACCTGCGCGAGGGCGCGCCGGCCTGGGTGAAGCTGGAGGATTACTTCGAGCGGCTCCCGATCCCGCAGGCGGATCGGATCTTCGCGCCGCGGGTGTTGGCCGACGGCGGGGGCATGTTCGAGGCGAAGTTCGTCTACGATGCGGCCCTGACACTCGTCGACTGGGTGGTCTACTAGGTCTGGGACTGATGGCGAGCGAGAGGGCTGACCGGCTGCGGGTGCGGGGGCTGCCGTGGGGGCTAGCGCTGACCGGTGTGGTGCTGGGGCTGCTGGTCGCGCGGGCGCCGGTTACGCTGCTCCTCGCCGGGTTGGGAGCGCTGGCGCTGGTGGCGGGCAGCTTGGCGGAGCCACTGATTGGGATCGGGGCGGCGTTGGTGGTGGGGCCCTTCCGGGCGTGGCTGGAGCTCCGTGCGCCGGGGCTGGTGCCGCAGGTGGGACAGGCTGTGCTGCTCGTCGCGCTGGGCGCGTGGGCCGTGCGGAAGCTGTTGGACACGAGACCTTTGGGGTTTCGGAAACCCCAAAGGTCTTCTGCCGGCCTGAGGCTGGTGCCACTGGTGGCTTTCCTGGGGGTGAGCCTGCTCTCGCTGTGGGATCCGGTGGATGCCTGGACGGGCCTTCTGGAGTGGGTGAAGTGGGCGCAGGTGCTCGTGGTCGCGGTCGTGGTGCTCGACCGACTGCGTGAGACGGGCGCTCGCGGCGTCGCGTTCGCGTTGGCGGGCCTGGGCGCGAGCGCCGGCGTGCAGGCGCTGGTGGGACTCTGGCAGTTCGGGCTGGGGGGCACGGGCGTGGAGAACTTCGCGATCGACGACCGCTTCTTCCGCGCCTATGGGACCTTCCAGCAGCCGAACCCCTACGCGGGGCTGTTGGGCTTGGTCGGCGCGCTGGCGGTCGGGGCGGCGGCGGCGACGTTCGTCGAGCGCTGGGGCGAGGTGGGGCCGGATGCCGCCACCCTGTGGCAACGGCTCAAGGGGGCGCTACTGGGCTCGGCGTGGGCTGCGGTGCCGGCGCTGCTGATTG
>JAXGUU010000448.1:0-3204 GCA_040774145.1 Anaerolineae bacterium | reverse complement strand
TTGGGCGTCGTCGTAGGGCTGTGGGCACGGTGGGCAAACCGCTGTTGGGTTTGTCCACCGTGTCCACAGCCCCGGGACACCCTGCCCAAATTCGTGGATTCTGGGCAACTGGCCCTTGACATCAACACAGTTGCTCTACGATGTTAGAGGGGTTTGACGGCCAGCAGGTAGTTGAGGAAGACGACGCCGCTGTAGCCCTTGGCGTGGGCGCCCCCGATGGCGAAGGAGTCATCGGGGAAGTCGCGGCTGTAGACGAAGAAGGGGTAGAGCCCGCCGATGGTCTCGATATCGACCTGCAGGCCCTCCTCACGCTTGAAGCCGCGCAGCCAGAGAGGGAGCTGGTGGGCCTTGGCCTGGTAGATGATGTAGACGGTGCTGGGGCGTGAGAGCGTGAAGCGCAGCAGTTTGTCGGCCTCGGAATCGTAGTCGAGATCGGCCGGCTTGATGGCGTGGAGACCGCTGAGCAGTAGCGGCAGGTTCACAATGCGGTAGTCGCGGTCGGTGTAGCAGGTCTGTCGTGCGCGCAGGATGGTCGGCTCGTAGGCCCTGCCGCTGGTCGCGCGGAAGGCGACGAGGGGGGTCTCGTCATAGCGGTAGGCGTAGGCGGGTGCCCGGCCCGATGCTTCGTGAGCGACGATGGCCATGCCGCCCACGACGGAGGTCAGGGGATCCATCGGGCGGATCCTCTCGGGCCCGAACAACCGCTCCAGCATGGTCACGTAGGCCGGGACGAGCGACGTGCCGCCTGTGCGGAGCACCACATCGATCTGATCGGGGCGCAGGTCGGCATCGCGGAGCACGGCCCGGATGTCACGGGCTACGGAGCTTAGCTCGGGCTCGATCATCTCCTCGAAATCCCGCCGCAGCACCCGCTCGCGAAGGTCGATGGCGGCGTGGCGAAAGTCGATCCGCGCCATCAGATCGCCGGTCAGGGCCTTCTTGGCGCGCTCGATCTCGCGAAAGAGCTTGAAGCCGACGTTCTGGGTCACCAGGGTCTCCAGCGCGCGCATCGTCTTGGGGGCCGAGCTGGTCTTCTGGAAATGGCGGATCTTGCTCAAGGGCTCGGGCCGCGAGAGCTCGGGCATCGTCTGCCACGTGTGAAGCTCGTCGAGGAACTCGGGCGGGAAGTCCGCGCCGCCATCGACCTTGGTGCCCTCGCCGAAGTGGGGCAGCAGCGAACGCATGATGCGGCGGTCGAGGTCGTCGCCGCCGACCAGGGCGCCGCGGTTGGCGAGCACGTGAGGTGCGCTCGCGCCTCCGACCTCCACCACTGTGAGGTCGAGGGTGCCACCGCCGAAGTCGAAGACGAGGGCCAGCTCGCGCCGGTCGGCCTCGCGATGGTAGAGATGGGCCGCGGCGATGGGCTCCATCTGGAAGGCGATCTCACTGAACCCCGCCAGGCGGGCGGCGCGGTAGATCAGCTCTTCGGCGCGCTCGTTGACAGCGGCCTCGTCGGAGAAGCGGATGGGGCGCCCCAGGACGACGCTCTCGCAGGGCTGGTCAAAATGGGTCTCGGCCCGCGACTTCAGCGCCTGTAGCACCAGCGCGATCAACTCGTCGACGGTGTAGTAGCGATCGAAGATCATGGTCCCCTCGTAGCGGGGATCGCGCAGGGCCGTCTTGATCGATTGGAGCAGGCGCCCGTTGGCGTTGATGTCGGTCACGACGTTGACGTTGTGCCAGTAGTGGATGGGACTGGAGCCGGCCCCTGCCACGATGATCTCCACGGCGCCGATCTCGCGCCGCGACCAGACGATCTTGCGTCCGGTCTCCTTCTCCAGGTACTCGGTCGCCGCCGATGAACCGATCCGGGTCTGATAGTCGCGGTCGATCCAGATGAGCGAGGGCAGGACGCTCGCGTTCTCGTTGGCCGGATCGAGTTCGACCGGGTGCAGACGTGAGCCATCAAAGTGGGCGACGGATGAGTTGGTCGTGCCGAAGTCTATGCCGATACGCATCGTTGTCCTCCTTTCGGGACGTGGGGTGGGTCCGTAAGAAGTACGAACGACTATTATACCACGATCCGGGGGAGGGCGGTTCGGTCGCGGGGCGGCAAGCTTGCCTCCAAAGGCTCCCCGCCCCGTCTCGGGGCGGGCTGGTCTGGCGGGGAGCCTTCAGATCGGAGACGGTGTCGCGTCCGACGCCCCGAGACGGCGCCCTCGCAGCCGGGGGGGCTGCAAGCATGCTGTTGCGGGCATCCCGCCCAAGGGCCTGGCTGCGGGCCTTGGGCGGTGGTCTGGCGGCGAGAGCTGCGGGTCGAGGGCCTGCCGTGTCCGACGCCGCGAGACGGCGCCCTCGCAGCCGACGGGGCTGTAAGCCTGCTGGTGAAGGCGCGCCGTCCGCGAGCCTTGTGGCTCAGTGGCGCGACGCTACCTCCGTGGTGTGGCGCTCACGTTGCGCACCCGACAGGAGGCGTCCTGCGAGGCCCAGGGCCACGAGCAGTTGGGCGATGACGTATTTTTGCCAGGCGGTCTCGCCCACGGTCCCGGGGGGGAAGAGGCGGGGGAAGGCCAGGTGATCGGGCAGGGCCGCGATGGCGAGCCCGAGTCCCACGAGCGTCAGGGCGATGCGCCGTGCCGGAGGTTGTGGTGACGAGAGCTCCCGTACGAGGAGGGGGGTGAGGGTCAGCAGCCAGATGGTGTTCATGACCCAGGTCAGCGGGGCACTGAGCAGGACGATGACCAGCGCGAGTTGCCAGTAGAGGACGTCGTACGTCGGATCGGTCCGGTCGCGGGGCCCTGCCCACCTGTGCAGTGCGGCAATGATGCCGAACAGCAGGGCGAAGAAGATCAGCGAGGCGAGGGTCTGGGCGCTCGGCAGCCCGGCTGTGGTCAGGAACTCCTGCAGGCGGTAGCCGGTCCTCGTGCGCCCCAGGCCGGCGTTGGAGACGAAGGCGAAGGACTCAAGCTTATAGACGCGACCCTGCTTGACCGTGAGGCCCTCGCCCGGCTGCAGAGACGCGAGGACCGCCGGATCGACGAGCATGTCGGGCGTCCCGCCCTCGCCGTAGCGCGAGATCCGGGGGAACTCGACCGTCACGTAGTCCAGCAGCATCTTGGGACCCAGCGATGAAGAAGGAGCAAGCGGTTGGGAGTCGACGAGCTACAAGAAGATAGTGGGCGGAAGCGGTAGGCAGAGATTAGGCAAGGGGCGCCGGACCAATCGTGGGGTGCGGTTGGTCACGAGGACAAGCGAAGTATACTG
>JAXGUU010000447.1:0-3211 GCA_040774145.1 Anaerolineae bacterium | reverse complement strand
CCAGATCCGCGACCTGACGCACGTGAGCGACATCGTGCAGGCCAACCTGTTGGCGCTCGCGCACGATGGGATGGACTATGGGGCGTTCAACGTGGGCACCGGTCGGGCGCTGTCGATCCTCGATATGGCCGAGGCCCTGATCGAGCACCTGGGCAGTGCTCTGACGCCGGAGATCACGACCACGGCCCGTGCCGGCGACATCCGCCACTGCTATGGCGACATCAGCCGCATCCAGGCCTTTGGCTATGCGCCCAGGGTGCGCTTCGAGGATGGCATCGCGGACCTCGTGGCGTGGGTGCGCTCGCAGACGGCGGTCGACCGGTTCGATGGCGCGAAGCAGGAACTCGTACAACGCGGGCTGGCGGGGTGAGTGAGCGAAAAGGCGAGTGGGCGAGCAGGCGAGAAAGCGAATGAGCGAATAGGCGAATGAACGAGTGGGCGAAAAGGCGAGTAGGCGAGTAGGAGACAGGGAGAGAGGTAGCAGAGCGGCGCGGTGGGGCTGCGGCGGTTTCCATCACCAGAGTCAGGAGACAGCATATGTCAGTAGAGGCACAGATCCGGCACTTCATTTTGGAGAACTTCCTTTTCACGAGCGACGAGAAGAAGCTCAAGAACGCGGACTCATTTCTGGAAGAGGGCATCGTGGATTCCACGGGCATCTTGGAGCTGCTGATGTTCGTCGAGGAGACCTTCGGCGTCAAGGTGGAGGACGAGGAAGTGCTCCCCGATAACTTCGATTCGGTGGACCAGTTGGCCCGCTATATCGGCCGCAAGCAGGGCGTGACGGAATCCGCAACACAGGCGGTCGCGGCAGAGTAGCTCCGCACCGGGGAGAGATCAGGCGCTATGTGCGGCATTGTGGGAATGGTCGACTGGAGCGGCAAGCATCCCCCTGACGTGGGTCAGTTGGGGCAAATGCTGGGCATGATCCGTCACCGCGGGCCCGATGAGGCCGGCGTCTACGTCGACGCCTGTGCGGGCCTGGGCAACGTGCGCCTGAGCGTGATCGACCTGAGCACCGGGCAACAGCCGATCACGAACGAAGATGGGACGCTGTGGATCGTCTACAACGGCGAAGTCTACAACTATCCCGAGCTGCGGGCGGAGCTCGAGCAGCGGGGTCACCGCTTCACGACGCAGTCCGATACCGAGGTCGTGCTGCACCTCTACGAGGACCTTGGACCGGCGTGCCTCGAGCGGCTGAACGGGCAGTTCGCGCTCGCGATCTGGGACGCTGTCCGCAAGGTCATTTTCCTGGCGCGCGACCGGGTAGGGATCTGCCCGCTCTATTACGTGGACCTGCCGCAGGGGCTTGTCTTTGGCTCGGAGATGAAGGCGCTTTTTGTGGGGCCGCGCATCCAGCCGCACCTCGATCCCTATGCGCTGGCCCAGGTCTTCTCGCTCTGGGCGCCGCTCGCGCCGCGCAGCACCTTCGAGGGCGTGCGCGAGCTGCCGCCCGGCTGCTATGTGCTCGCAGATGAGACCGGATGCCGTGTGTCGCGCTATTGGCGCCTGCCGTTCCCTGAGGCGGGCGAGGAGCTCCAGATCTCCGAGGCTGAGGCCGCGGAACGCCTGCGCGAGCTGCTTTCCGATGCCGTTCGCGTGCGCTTGCGTGCGGACGTGCCTGTGGGGAGCTACCTGAGCGGTGGGCTGGACTCGACCTTCATCGCGGCGTTGATCCGCGAGCACTCTCCGGATATGCTTTCGACGTTCTCGGTCGCGTTCGAGGATCCCGCCTTTGACGAGCGGGCCTACCAGGAGATGGCCACGGCCCGGCTTGGCACAGCGCACCACCGAGCCGAGTGCCGCACCGATGACATTGGCGCGACCTTTCCCGACATCGTCTGGCACGCAGAGGCGCCCCTGACCCGCACGGCCCCTGCACCGATGGCGATGCTCTCGCGATTGGTCCATGACCAGGGCATCAAGGTCGTGATGACCGGCGAGGGTGCGGATGAGTTCATCGGCGGGTACAACATCTACAAAGAGGACAAGGTCCGCCGCTTCTGGGCGCGTGAGCCGGGGTCGGCATGGCGACGCCTCCCGCTCCGGCGGCTCTACCCCTACGTGGGCGATCTGGGCCGCGAGGGCGATGCGTACCTGGCAGCCTTCTTCGGGCAAGGACTGACCGAGACCGGGTCGCCGGGGTACTCGCACCGGGTGCGCTGGCGCAACACAGCCCGCCTGCAGCGCCTCTTCTCTGAGGATCTGCAGCTCGATCTGGCTGGCTACGATGCGACTGAGGAGCTTTTGGCGTCGTTGGATGGCGCGCTCGAGGGACGCAGTCCCCTGGCGCAGGCGCAGACGATCGAGGTCACGACCTTTATGTCGGCGTACCTGCTCACCTCGCAGGGAGATCGCATGATGGCTGCCAACTCGGTGGAGGGGCGCTTCCCGTTCCTCGACCATCGCGTGATCGCGTTCTGCAACGCCCTCTCTCCGCACTACAAACTGCACGGGCTACAGGAGAAGCACGTCCTCAAGCGGAGCGCGGGGAGCCTTGTGCCCAACGCCATCCTCCGGCGGCACAAGCAGCCCTATCGGGCGCCGATCCACCGCGCGTTCTTCGGGCAGCCGCTCGACTACGTTGAAGCGCTCCTGGCCCCCGAGGCCGTGACCGCGGCCGGGATCTGGAACCCCCACGCTGTTGACCGGCTGAAACGCAAGGCAGCCGGAGGAAACTCAGTCAGCGAGCTTGACGATATGGCGCTCGTGGGTATGCTTTCTACACAGCTCCTCCACGCCACCTTCATCGAGAGCTTTCCGCGGAACCACCTGGACGTTGGCCCCTTGCGCATCTGCCGGGGAAAGGATAGCTGCACATGAAGCGTTGCACCCGCTGCGTACTCCCCGAGACGTTCCCGGGCATCCAGTTCGACGAGGAGGGCGTCTGCCAGTATTGCCGGCGCATGCCGACGCCCGAGCGGCGGGCCGAGCAGCGCGCGGCGCTGCTGGCGCGCTTTGAGGCCCTCGTTGCCGAGGTGCGTGACCTTCCCGGCTACCACGGGGTGATGAGCTGGAGCGGGGGCAAGGACAGCACCTACACGCTCTGGCTCCTGACCGAGGTCTACGGCCTGCGCGTCCTGGGCTTTGTTTTCGACAACGGCTTCATCTCCCCGGCGGCGATCGAGAACATCAAGACGGTCAGCGAGCGGTTAGGGGTTGACACGGTCACCATCCGGCCCCGGTTTGACCTGATGCGGAAGCTCTT
>JAXGUU010000446.1:0-3215 GCA_040774145.1 Anaerolineae bacterium | reverse complement strand
GCTATACTACACACACGACACCTCCTTGTTTGTGAGTGGTTTTGCTTGCTGCCTCCACTCTACAGGAGGTGTCGTTTCTTCGGTTGTCCTCTCGCTAGCGCTTGGGTTGGCTTCTACCCCTCTGACTTACTGCGGAATCCCAGCGTTGTGACCCGCAGCGAGAGCTGTCGGATGACGCCGCAGAGCGATCCGAGCCCGTACAGCAGCCCACTGATGATGACGCTCACGACGAAGCTGACGATGCCCGCGGTGATGAGCGCGGCCTGCAGGGGACGGGCCAGGATCTGGGCGAGGGGTCCCAGTCCCAGGAAGCCGAAGGTGTCCAGCAGGCCGACGGTGCGGCTTGCCCCTGTGACCAGGCTTACGGTGAGACCGAGGCCCGCTATCAGCATGACCGAGGCCACAACATAGCTCGCCACGGCGGCGATGCGCAAGGTTCGTTCGTTGCTATCCATATGTGAGCCTCCTCCTCTTGGGGACTGCATGCCTCTCGATCGCGGGGACGTGCCGCGATGCGTCGTGACCTGCGCGGCAAGCATCTTGATGAAGGTCTGCATCGTGGCCATCAGCGGGGCTCCCCATACCCTGGCGTGCTCGCTACGCAGGTTGTCGTCTACAGCCATCGGCAGGTTGATCTGATCCACGATGGTCACGGCTGGCCCCGTCCCTGGTCCCGCAGACGCGTGAAGTGATCGGCACTGAGCTCCCAGGCCGGTCCTTGCACATCGTGGGGATCGTGGCGCGGACGTAGGCCTCGATGGTCTCCAGGGGCGCGACGTAGGGCGTGATCATGCCGGCATTGTACCCCTGCATCTCGGTAGCGCCAGCAGTCGGTAGTTGTCGTGGGCGCCGGTCGGGTGTACACTCGTGGTACGACGGACAAGCAGGGGAGGCGAGGATGGCCAAGACAGGCGAAGGGAAGACCCACGCGACGACGCGCTATCAGAAGGTCTCGGACGCGATCATCGATGAGTTGCAGCGTACCTATCGTACCGGCGGCGATCTCTATCGCGTGGCGGCGTGGTTGTCGTACGAGAACAAGCGCATCATCTTGGCGGAGACGCTGGATGCTGACCGCGTGATCCAGCTCCCTCTGCGGCGCCTGGTGGCCGATGACGGTAGCCTCGCACCGTGGACCGATTT
This sequence comes from Anaerolineae bacterium, assembly GCA_040774145.1. Classification (GTDB taxonomy): domain Bacteria; phylum Chloroflexota; class Anaerolineae; order B4-G1; family SLSP01; genus PWVB01. Next base: position 2,072 of record JAXGUU010000446.1, on the reverse strand, counting down.
CAAGCGTGTGGTCGTGGCCGATCTCCTGGTTGAGGCCCCGGCTGCGGCGGAGGGCGCGACCTCAGGTGAGGCCCTGGAGTCGCGCGCGATGGCGCTGTTGATCGACGCCGCCCTCTCGCCCACCGTCGACCCCATCGTGGAGTACGAGCCGCTCTACCGCGATCTGGCTGAGGTCGCGTTGCTCGCTGACGAGGACGCGGCGGAGCGTGCCGAGGCCGTCGCGTGGCTGAAGCGCGTGGTGGCGCACAACCTGCACCACCATCGAGGCGACGACATCGCCTTCGCGCTGATCGACCTGGCCAGCGCCTACCTGCAGCTCGACCGACTCGACCTGGGCCTGACGATGCTCGCCCGGCTGCTCAGGCGTGATCCGGGCGACGTCTGGATCTACCGTTTCATGGCGACCGGGCTGGGCGTGGTGGGCCTCCATGCCTTGGGGCGGCGTGCGGCGGCACGTGGTCTCGAGCTGGTGGATGCGACCGACGACCCCGACGATCTGCACGATGACTTCCTGATGGCCGAGTTCGATCTGCGCTCGGGGCATCCAGGCGGGCGCGAAGCGGAGGTGAGTCCGGAGGTGCTGGCGGGAATCGAGGCGGCGCTCGAGCTGCCCTTCGATGCGGGTGAGCCGGAGTCGCCTGAGGCGCTCTGCGAGGCGCTGGTGCCCGGATGGTCCGAGGTGCCCGTGAAGGCCCCGCTGCGCTTCAAGGACCTACCACCCGAGCTGCAGGCGCTCGTGGCCTAACGGATGTGCCTGAGAACGTCAATCTGCGAGCGGGGCATACGACACCTCGCGCAAGATGTGCGGCCCGATGACGCGCATCGTCTACATCACCGATACCCATCTGGGCGCAGCCAACGACGTAGGCTACACGCAGCAGCCGCGGCGTGCCGACCAACTGCCCACGCTGCTGGGCCTGCTCGACGCCTGGATCGTCCGTAGCGCCGAGGCGGGTGCACCGGTGGCCTGCGTGCTGCACGGCGGCGACATGGTGGACGTGACCAGCCGTGAAATAGTGCGTGCGGCGGCAGTGACCTTCACGCTCTCCGTGCCGGTCTATCTCGCGTTGGGCAATCACGATGTCACCTGCTCTGGGGCGCTGGAGCTCTGGATGAGTGAGGCCTCCGGCTTCTTCGTGACGGGCGCACCGGCCTTCTCCATCGACGGCGACGGCTGGGCGCTCCACGTCGTCCCGACGCAGTGGACTGGCGTGCCCTACCTCTGGGAGGACGAGCAGCGCCCGCACCTTCTGCCCGAGCATCTCGCCCGGCTGGAGGAGGCGCTAGCCGAGCGTCCGACGGCGACCCATCTCCTGTGCACGCACGCCCCCGTCCTCGGGGTCCCGCCCGAGCAGACCGGGATGACCGGCCCCTATCACGCACCGCCGCGGGCCTTTGCCGACACCATCACCCACCTGATCGGGTGCTTTCCACAGCTTAGGGGCGTGATCGGTGGTCACAACCATATCAACGTCCATGGCATGGCCCGGCAGGCGCACTTAGTCACGGGCAGCGCCTTCGTGGAGACGCCGTTCGAGTTCAAAGTGATCGACGTCGGCCCCGAGGGCTGGTCGATGCAGACGGTGCCTCTGTTGCCGCAGGTCAGCTTCCGAGCCGACTACGACTGGGACAAGACCTTCGTCCAGGGGCGCGCCTGCGATCGCGCGTTTGATGCCCGCTTACCCAACAGCCCTGCGCCGCACGTGGGTCGGGTAGCTGACCCGACCGAGCCCTCGCCGCTGACGAGCCGGAGGCGGCTCAGCTAGCCGCCCGACATGACGTTCGCGGTCGCACGTGCACTCGCTAGCGCCGGGGCTTGGTCCACGCCGCACGTGGGTCGGGTAGCTGACCCGACCGAGCCCTCGCCGTTGACGAGCCGGAGGCGGCTCAGCTAGCCGCCCGACATGACGTCCGTGGTCGCACGTGCACTCGCTAGCGCCGGGGCTTGGTCCACGCCGCATGTGGGTCGGGTAGCTGACCCGACCGAGCCCTCGCCGTTGACGAGCTATGGGCGGCTCAGCTAGCCGCCCGACATGACGTCCGTGGTTGCAGGTGCACTCGCTAGCGCCGGG
>JAXGUU010000445.1:0-3220 GCA_040774145.1 Anaerolineae bacterium | reverse complement strand
TCGCGGTGCAGGACGTTTCGGGAGTGAGCAGCTACAAAGGGACGGCCTTCAGCATTGGTCACCTGCTCTCGGCTCTCGTCGTCTCGTGGCCGTTTTCCGCGCTTGCTCCGCTTCTGATAACCGCCATCGGCGCAGCCACGACGGCGAACCGGATCGACTCGAGGGGCTGGGAGGCAGTCACCAAGCCGACGGGCGCTCTGGTAGTCGGATGGCTCATCGCCCTTGCTGCCCTCGGCGGATCCTTTGCCATAGCGAGGACCCGCATCTGGCGCACGGTGTTGGCGGCTGTCGCGGCATCCACCTTCGCGGCCCTCGGCGGTGCTACGATGCTAAGCAGTCTTGGCTCATCCCTCTTCTCGTCGCGTGATCTGGACATCGGCGGGGGTTTTCTGGTCCTGGTCGCCGCTGCGGTTGCCATCTATGCTCTCATCTGTGCGTTCTGGTACTCACGTAGACCGATGTTCACGCTGGCCATTCACTCCAAGGGTGGCGCCAGCACGCCCATCACAGTCTCGGGCGGCACGGGGATTGGCATCCTCACGATCGGTGCTGAGCGTGCACTGCGTGCCGAGCCGGGAGACGAGGCAAACGAGATGCTGAAAGAGCTGGGGGCGATGGTGCTCGATGTGCAGATGCTGGGCGACTACGGCATGCGCAAGTGGAACCCGCATCCCAGAGTCCGTGGAGGCGAGGGGGGTTCGATATGAGCGAGCGCCCCGCACCCAAGGAGTTCTCGCTGGCTGATGAGGAGCGCGTCGTGCGCACCTATGCGTGCACGCGGTTCTACCGGTTGCTTGGTCCTCCCGCCACAGGCTACTTGACCGTGACGAACCGGCGCCTCGTCTATCACTGCGAGGCAAAGTCGCTGGTTGGCCGCTCGAACACTGTGGTCGAAGAGATGCCGCTGGACGACGTCGGAGGCATCAGCAGTGCGGTAGCAGTATCGGTCAACCTCATCTTGGTCGCCATCTTTGCGGCGATTCTGTTCGTCGCTGTGCGCCTTGCCCTGGCCATTCTGCCGGACTGGATGACGAGCTGGGTCGTGCTCATCCTGCTGGCGCTGCCTTACCTTCTGGGTCTGTTGATCAACAAGGGTGTCATCAGCCAGGACCTACTGCAGAAGACTACCCAGAGCCTCGAGGGTAATCCGGTTTGGGGCTACCTCCGGCGGCGCGATGCCCAGTTCTACATGGGACTCTTCCACACGGTGTTTCTGGCCGTCCTGCTCCTCGGCGCCGGCCGGGTGGCATTCGAGTCGCGCCTGGGGGTCGGGCTGTTAGGGAATGCATTCCTGATCGCTGCGTGCCTCTGGGTCTACCGCAGCGCGATCAGGAGGTTCTTATCCTTCAGCCTCAAGGTTACGGCCAGGAGCTCCCACAGCGCCGGCATCCTCATCCCGGGCCAGGGGCTGCTGCAGGTCCTCCGTGGGCACGGCGCGGAACTGCGCTCGCTGTGGGCCAGCCCGGCTGAAGATGCGGAGCGGCTGGTGCACGAGCTAGGGGCACTGCTGACAGACGTACGCCTCCTGGGTGACCTTGGCCTCGCCAAATGGACCGACGAGCCGGCCCCTGCGGAAGCATAGTCTGATCTCCTGACCGATCCCGACTGCGAGGTGAGAGATGTCGGACCTGAGCGCTGAGGAATACTGGAAGGCGTGGGCGGCCATCAAGCAGCGGCAAGGTCGCATGCACGAAGATGCGGCGCTCGAGACCGTCGGCGGTGACGCCGTTAACCTCGATGACTTTGTCAGCGAACACGCGAATGATGCCGCGTCGAGTGAGGGCGTAAGGCATTTTCAGGGCGGTCGATTCCCGACCTATGACATCACCTCATCGACAGAGCTGGCGTCGGTCAAAGCCTACACGAGCGGCGGCTCGGAGCCGTCAAAGCAGGACATCGACAACTACATGAACGCGTTCAATCAGACCCGCGGCTTCGGTGGACGTGGGTACGCGCGTGGGCTGAGCCCTGTTGAGCAGGACGTCGAGGCCATCAAGCAGGTTCAGGCTCAGGGCGCTCCTGTGCCCCAGGAGCTGGTGGGCAAGTCCGACGCCGAGATCCAGAAGTACCTCGAGAACAGCACGGTGATGCGCATCCCCTCTGACCATGTTAAGGGTGTCCATGCAGCGTTCTCCACCAAGGTGAAGGAGTTCCCCCAGGATCACGGCCTCCCCGAGAACGCCACCGACGCCGAGGTCCAGGCATACGTGGAAAAACGCTGGCAGAGCACCGGCCTGAGCGCTGCGGAGACTCAGCAGCGGCTGCGAGCGGAAGGCCTATTGGCGGACGAGGCAGCAGGCATGGAGGCGGGTGAGGCCGCCCAACAGGAGAAAGCGCCTGCTCTCGCGAAGGGATCGAGCCCTGCCCAGGACGACGCTGTTGAGAAGGCGGCGTCTGCACAAGAACCGGACGCCGCCGAGCAGGCGCAGGATCCAGGCACCGAAGAGGAGTCTACGCGGAAGAGCAAGGGCTACGGCATGGGGATGTAGGTACACGTTCAGGGAGGCGTTGGGACTGTGAAGAAGACAACGGTCTTTGAGGGTTACCAGCTTCTGGACGCACCGCCAACGGCGGCATCCATGGGAAAGGGATGCGCCCTTGGCGGTACCACGGCGGTGGGGCAGCGGGCAACGATTGTGCTGACCGAGGACCTCTTGAGCAAGCACGTGCTTTTTCTGGGCGGCATCGGCACCGGCAAGACCAACACGATCTTCCAGGTGGTTGCTCAGGTCCGCCAGGCGATGACGGCCGATGATGTGATGCTGATCTTCGACACGAAGGGCGACTACTACCGCACGTTCTACCGCCCCGGTGACATCGTGATCAGCAACGATGCGAGCGCCACCGGGCCAGCCGGGCGCGATTACTGGAACATCTTCGCCGAGATCGATCGTGACCAGACCATGGACGAGACGATCACCGAGATCACGCGGACCCTCTTCTATGAGGCCACACACCAGTCCTCGCAACCCTTCTTCCCGAACGCGGCGCGCGATATCCTCACGGGCATCCTCCAGCACTTCTGCCGGGATTCGGACTACGCGGAGATGAACAACGCCTTGCTCCGCTCGTTCCTTGATACCTCCACGGTTGCCGACATCCGGGCGACCCTTCAGCAGCACACCGACCTGCAGGCGATGACCAGCTACATCCAGTCCGACGACTCGCCCCAGACACAGGGCGTGCTCTCCGAGCTGCAGCAGCTCGTGCGTGAGATCTT
>JAXGUU010000444.1:0-3223 GCA_040774145.1 Anaerolineae bacterium | reverse complement strand
TGGCTTACCGGATGGCTAGATCACGTTCTCGGCATACCGCCCGAGGGCCAAGCGCGAGCAGCCTCGGACCGCAAGGCTTTGGGCGGGAGCGCATGCCGCCGGCATGCGCTCCTTTGCCTGTACTCGGTCACGGGCCCGGCAGGATCGGGCCGGGCTGGATCTGAATGGGAGGCACGAGGATCAGGAGTCGCATCGTGCTGCGACTGACGTTGACGAAGACCTGTCGCCCGGTCGGCGTCATCGCCTGCGGACCGGCGTCAAAGCCCCACAGCACGTAGCGGGTGTCCTTCTGGATGATCGGGTAGTGGACATCGCTGTTGGTCTGACGCCCGACGCCGACGACGCCGGCGATGGGGTTGGGGTAGTGGATGGCGGTGAAGGAGCTGTTGCTCGTGTAGAGCTGCAGGATGCGGTTACCGGGAATCGTGATCTCGTTGGGTTGCTTCCAGGCCGAGTGGTCCGTGTTCATTACGTAGACGCTGTTCCCCGAGGCCGACCATCCCTGACCCCAGCCGATGGGATAGCCCAGCTTTCCGAAGAAGGCATAGCCACCCCGGCCCAGCCCCACGACCGGTTTGTTCGTGTCCTCCAGGGTCTGAGCCTGGGTCCCCGGGTTGTCGCCCCAGGTTCCGCCCGATCCGGTGTCCGGACCGACGAAGATCAGCCGGTAAGGCTCGAAGTTGGTCGCGGCGATCGCGCCCATCGCGATGAGGTCGACCTCGAACCGCTCGCCGTCCAGGAACTGCTTGTACTGCTGGGCGAGGGCGAGGTCGTCGCTGTAGATGTAGATGGCCTTCGTGAGGCAGGTCAGGGTAAAGGTCGCGTCGTTGGAGACGACCTCATTGGGGGCGATGATGCGCAGTCGCTGCCAATGGGTGCCATCGGCGCTCAGGTTCCAGCTCGTGTTGACCGCCTGCGTGCCGGGTCCGGCGAAGTCGATCGTCTCGTCATCGCCCGTGGCGCCGTCGCTACGTTCCCAGCGATAGGTGACGGTGCCTGAGCCGCCGACCGTGATCTGGCCTGTGAAGTCGAACTGCCTGGGGCAGACGCCGGCGTGCGAGGTGGGGTTGACGTTGAGCTGGACGTTGGTCACCTCGAAGGGCGGCGGCAGTGGGGTGGGTGTCGGCGGAATCTCGGCGGCGCCCAAGCCGGTCAGGTCGACATTGCAGTCGCTGAGCAGGTTCTGAGCGACCCAGCCCTCCTCCCCTGTGCCGGTGACCTGGACTTTGACCCAGCTACCATCGGGGTAGCCGGTGGCGCTATAGGCTATGGGCTTGAGTTCCGTTCCCGCAGCAAGCGTCGTGATCGGCGGGTCATAGACGGTGCCCGGTCCACTGCGCAGGTGAACGCCGCTCGCTGCGAGACAGCGCTGGACCTGCACATAGACCTGGACCTGGGCCTGTGCCTCGCCGCCGGGCCCCCGAGCGACCAAGGTATAGATGGTGTCCGCTGCGGGGACGGGGATATCGCGGTTGCCGGTCAGTCCCACCGGTCCGAGGCCCGGTTCGATCGTGACCGTGTCGGCCCGGTTGGTCTCCCAGGTGAGCTGGATGGTGGCGACGGTCCCCTCCACCACCGTGATGGGGTTGACGGCGAAGGCGGTGACCTCGGGCGCGTCCGGCGCCGGCGTGCCCACGACGACGCGTTCCGACTGCTCGATCGACCGGCCCTGGTTGTCGGCGACGAGCGTGTAGCTTTGCGTCTGCTGTGGTGTGTCCTTGCGCTCGCCGCTGCTGTCCACCGTGCCGAAGGGCTGGACGCGGACGCTTTCGGCGTTGGTGACGCTCCAGCGAATCGTGACCTCCTGTCCCAGCGTGATCTCGGTCGGGAAGACCGACCACTCGACGATCACGGGATCGGTGGCGATGTTGATCACCTGGATGTTGAGGCTCTCGCGGCTCGATCTGAACATATTCGAAGCGACGAGCGTCACGCTCGTGTTCTCGGGGAAGCCGTCGGTGAAGGTGTACTCACCGGCCTCAGCATCCACCTCCACGCCGAAGGGACGCAGCTCCACCTGCCTCGCGTTCGTCACACGCCAGCGCACGGTCACCGGCTCGCCCGCCTCGGCGCTCGCCGGGATGACCTCTGCCAGCTCGATAGCCGGCGCCCGGGTGAGCACCAACGCCAGGGCGGCGCACGCGATCAGCAGCAGCATCAGGAAGAGCGGGGGAACCCACCCGGGGATCAAGGCGCGGCTCACGAGCTCGCCGGCGTGCTGCTGCGGCGCCCCCTGCGACGGGGCGACCTGGATGTTGAAGGGTTGCGTCTTCGTGCCCCCGATGAAGGGTCGCTTGATGGGGCGGGCAACGATCTCCGTAGCTGCGCTCTCTCCCTGGGGCACACGCACCTGGGTCTGGGGCGGGTCGAAGCTGAGCTCGTTGGCGCGATCGGCCCCGCGCAGCGTGTAGGTCTCGGGGAAGTTGCCCTCGTTCCGGATCGTGACCTGTGTGGGCTTGCCGGTCTTGATCTTCTGTGGATGCATCGAGCTCGTGAACTGGCTGTAGGGGGCAACGGTCAGGGAGGCGTTGACCTCGACCGCCTGGGAGGGCAGGTCACGGCTGAAGACCCGGATGTTCATGCTGTAACGCCCAGCCTGGGCGCTCGGCGACCGTGGCGGCTGCAGGGTGAGCGTGACGTCCTGCTGCTGCCCGGGCATCAGCTGCACGACGGGCGGCAGGGTGACCCATTCCGCGGGGACCCCGTCGACGGCGACGTTGAAGTGGTCGACGATCGAGCCCTGGTTGAGCAGCGTGAGCGAGGTCACTGCGCGTTCGCCGGGGTTGACGGTCAGCTGCGTGGTCTGCATCACCACACCCACCCGGCCATCGCCGGCGCTTGAGCGCAGGAGACTACGGTCCACGCGCGTGCCGGTGCCGCCCATACCCACGGTGCGGGGAGGGGCATCGGCGTCCGGGCGACCCGTCGCCGCTTGTGCGCCGCTGCGCACCAAGCGCATCCAGACATCGCCCACGTGTAGGGGCTGCTCGGGCGTCCATGTCTCAGGCACGCCGGGCAGGAGCTTGGCACTGCCGATATAGGTGCCGTTGGTGCTGTCGAGATCGGTGACGCGATAGTGGGTACCGTCGGTCTCAATCCGCGCGTGGCGCCGCGAGACGTTCGGGGTGTCGAGGACGATGTCGTTCTCCTCGCCACGTCCGAGCGTCAGCGACTGGTCGCGGACCTCGATCTCCATGGTCCTCCCATCGCGCAGGCGCGCCTG
>JAXGUU010000443.1:0-3231 GCA_040774145.1 Anaerolineae bacterium | reverse complement strand
GGCGGCTACCGCTATCTGGTGGGTGAGAAGGGATTGGGCTATCGCTGGGGCCCGTGGCGCGGCAGCGATCCCCATACGTGGCTGTCGCCCCTGATGTGGTCCGCGTCTCCCCCCATCTCGCTACCGCGCCTGGTCTGGGACTCACGTCCCGGGGCCCCCGAAGTCCTGTCCGATTACGATGACCGGGCCTGGCGGGTCGTGCCGACCGGTGGACAGCTCTCCATGGATGATCAAGGGATCCACGCCGGTTTTGCCTGGTACCGCGCGCGCCTCGATGGCGCGCCGACCTCCGTGACCGTGGTGTGCCGGGGCGCGTGTGACCTGTTTCTCAACGGCGCCCATTTCGCCTCGTTGAACCCGCCCCCGGGCGGCGGGCCGGTCACCCCCAAGACCCTGCCCCTGCCGCAGCGCCACCTGCGGGCGGATAACGTGCTGGCGATCCTGGTCGAGGCGCACGGTCGCTCTGCGGCGTGGGACCTAGCCACCGAAGCCCGCGGCTTGATTGTCTGCGATCTGGAGGGGGGCCGCACGGCGGGGTGGGCGGTCCGGGCGGGGTTGATCGGTGAGCGGCAGCGCCAGGGATTCTATGGCTATGCGGACTGGGCCCTCGTCGATGGGACGGGGGCCGAGGACGTTACGTGGCACCACTGCCGCTTCGATCTGCAGCTGCCGCCGGACATCGAGGCGCCGGTCTACCTGGCGCTCGACCCCCTGCCGACCAAGAGCTACATTTACCTGAACGGGGTGCTGATCGGGCGGCAGGCACCGCCGCACCTCTACCGGCGGCGTGTCTGGTTGCCTGATGGGGTGCTGCGGCGTACCGGCGGCAACGAGTTGATGGTCGCCCAATGGACGCGCGGGGGAGAGCCGGGGATCGGTCGGGCGCACCTGGAGGCGGGTATGGTGCTGCAGTGGCATGAGCAAGAGGCCCGCTGAGCGCGGAGGTGGCGTGGCGTCCGACGCCCGGGGACGGGGCTGCAAGCATGCTCAGTGAGGCTCCCCGCCCCGTCTCGGGGCGGGCTGGTCTGACGGTGAGCGCAACGGATCGGAGGGCTGCCGCGTCCGACGCCCGGGGACGGGGCTGCAAGCGTGCTCAGTGAGGCTCCCCGCCCCGTCTCGGGGCGGGCTGGTCTGACGGTGAGTGCAACGGATCGGAGGGCTGCCGCGTGCGACGCCCGGGGACGGGGTTGCAAGTGTGCTGTTGGGGGCTGCCGCGTGCGACGCCCCGGGACGGGGCTGCAAGCATGGTATTGAGGGGGCTACAAGCGTGCTATTGAGGCTTCCCGCCCCGAGAACGGGGCGGGAAGGTCTGCCGGCGGGCGGGTGCTAGACGTCGAAGACGTCGGTGCTGAGGTAGCGCTCTCCGGTGTCGGGCAGGACGGTGACGACGGTCTTGCCGGCACCCAACTCGCGGGCTACCTCGAGCGCCGCGACGGTTGCGGCGCCGGACGAGATCCCGACGAGCAGCCCCTCCTCGCGGGCTAACCGGCGCGTCATCTCCTTGGCGTCCTCACTCTCAACCTGCAGGATATCGGAGATCACGTCCATATCGAGCACGGGGGGCTTGAATCCCGCCCCGATGCCCTGGATGCTGTGCTTGCCGGGTTCGCCACCGCTGAGGACCGGCGAGGTCGCGGGCTCGACGGCGTAGACCCGCACGTGGGGGGCCATCTCGCGCAGCCGGCGCCCGACGCCGGTCACGGTGCCGCCGGTGCCCACACCGGCGACGAAGGCGTCGAGCTGCGGCACCTGCTCGAGGATCTCCAGCGCGGTCGTGGCATAGTGGACGGCGGGGTTCGCCGCGTTCTCGAACTGGTTAGGCATGAAGGCGCCGGGGTGGTCGCGGACGATCTCCTCGGCCTTGGCGATGGAGGCCTTGATCCCGCCCTCGCCGGGCGTCAGGACCAGGCCGGCGCCGTAGGCCTGAAAGAGCTTGCGGCGCTCGATGCTCAGCGAGTCGGGCATCACCAGGATCAAGCGGTACCCCTTGTAGGCGGCGACCATCGCAAGGCCGATACCGGTGTTGCCGCTGGTCGGCTCGACGACCAAACTGCCCGGCTGGAGCCTGCCCTCGCGCTCGGCTGCCTCGATCATCGAGAGCGCGATGCGTTCTTTGACACAGCCCCCGGGGTTCTGTCGCTCCAGCTTACCCCATACGGTCGCCATCTCGGGGGTGACCACCTTGGACAGCCGCACCACCGGCGTGCGTCCGATCAGGTCGAGTACACTGTCGGCGACCACGCCACGGAACTCCTGAGGTTTCAGGCCCATATCTTCATCTCCTCGTCAATTTCCCGTTCGTCCAGCTCGCGGATGCGTGCTTCGAGGGCTTCAATGCGTTCCGACATCTCCTGCAGGTGCTGCGAGACCACGTCGGGGAGCTGCTCGTGGCGCAGGTCGGGCTTGCGGGGGCAGCTGACGCCGTCGACCTTGACCACCTGTCCGGGCACGCCCACGACGGTGGCGTTGGCGGGGACCGGCTTGACGACCACCGCGCCCGAACCGATCTTGGCGTTGTCGCCGACCTCAATGGGGCCCAGCACGACGGCGTTGGAGCCGATCACGACGCCGCGGCCCACCGTGGGGTGGCGCTTCTTCTGCTCCAGCGACACGCCGCCCAGGACCACGCCCTTGTACATCAGCACGTCGTCGCCGACCTCCGCCGTCTCGCCGATCACGACGCCCATCCCGTGATCGATGAAGACGCGGCGCCCGATGGTGGCCCCGGGATGGATCTCGATCCCGGTGAGCCAGCGGATGAGATGCGAGAGGAAGCGCGCCGGGAAGTACAGCCCGCGCTGCCACAGCCAGTGGGTCACGCGGTGTCCCCAGATGGCGTGGAGTCCGGGATAGCTGGTCAGGACCTCGATGATGCTGCGCGCGGCAGGGTCCTTGGTGAACACGGTCCGGATGTCCTCGCGGACCCGTCGCCACAGCGACGGTCGCGGGTGGGGCCGGTCCTCGGCAGGCAGACAGTCACAGCTACCGCAACAGCTGCCGCACGAGGGGCATGGTATGGGTTGGCTTTTTCGTTGCAGTTGCGTGATCATTTTGTCTTGTCTCCTGCTTAGGGCGGTGCTGAATAATATCGATCTAGTTCTATGTTATTCTACCGCAAGATCGGCCCGTGTCAAAGGGGATCGGCGGTGAAGGCCGGCTACCAGGATGGTGGGAGCGCAGCCCCTGCGGAGCTGGGGGCCGGCTGTCATGCCGAGTGAAACGAGGCATCTG
>JAXGUU010000442.1:0-3233 GCA_040774145.1 Anaerolineae bacterium | reverse complement strand
GACGCCGAGCGCGAACGCATCCACACGGCCGTCCGTGACACCTTTGGCTTTGAGCAGCTCCTGCCCGGACAACTGGAGACGCTCGCCTGCGTCTTCCGTGGCGACAACGCCCTGACCATCCTGCCCACCGGCGGCGGCAAATCGCTCTGCTACCAGGTACCCGCCCTCGTCGCCGAGACCGGCCTCACTGTCGTCATCTCGCCCCTGATCGCGCTGATGAAGGATCAGGTGGATTCGCTCCCGGCACATCTGCGCCCGCTCGCCACCACCGTCAACAGCAATATGGATGGCGACGAACTGCAGCGCCGCCTCGACCGGGCCGCCCAGGGCGAGGTCCGCCTCCTCTATGCCGCCCCCGAGCGGCTACGGCAGCCGGCCTTCCTGCACACCCTGCGGAAGGCCGCTATCACCCGCCTCGTCGTGGACGAGGCGCACTGCGTCAGTGTCTGGGGTCACGACTTCCGGCCCGACTACCTCAAGCTCGGCGAAGCGTGGCATGCCCTGGGCGAGCCCCCGATCCTGGCCCTGACCGCCACGGCACCGCCGCGCGTGCGTCACGACATTGTGCAACACCTCAGCCCGCATCGCCCCATGGCTACGATCACCGGCGACACCTTCCGATCCAACCTGCGCCTCGAAGTCTTCCACGCCGCCAACCGCGATGAGAAGCTGCATCACCTCCTCAGCCTCTGCCACGCAACGAAGGGCCAGGGCATCGTCTACGCCGACACGCGCGCCCGCTGCGAACAGATCGCCGAGCTTTTGCGCAGCCAGGACATCGACGCCGAGCACTACCACGCCGGCATCGACAACCGCGATGCCGTCCAGGAACGCTTCATGGCGGGTCAGACCCGTATCATCGTCGCCACCATCGCCTTCGGCATGGGGATCGATAAACCCGACATTCGCTTCATCGTCCACTTCATGCCGCCTAACTCCCTGGAGTCCTACTACCAGGAAGCCGGTCGCGCAGGCCGCGATGGGCAGCCTGCTCGCTGTGTCCTCTTCTACAGCAGCAGCGACCGTGCGCTTCTCAGCAAACGTATGCACAGCGGCTTGCCCACCGTCGAGTTCCTGCGCGACGTCTACGCAACGGTACAACGTGCGCTCGGCGCCGATGGCATCGCCCGTATCGCCGTGGGGGACCTCGAGCGGGTCCTTGGGGCCGACGACACCCGCGTCCGCGTTGCCCTGAGCATCCTGGAGGAGAACGCCCTGCTCAGTCGTGGTCCGGATATACCCCGCACTACCCTCATCTGCCTGCGTCGCCCGCCCGATGGAACGTCAGATCGGTTCGAGACCTTCTGCGAAGCGATGCGCCTGCGGCCCAACCAATGGCTGCAGGTAGACCTGCTCGATGCCGCCAGGCGGGCCGCGATCCCACCTGCGGAGATCGAGGCCCAGGTCCTCGCGTGGGCCGACCAGGGCCAGATCGAGTGCCGCTTCTCGGGACGCGACCTGCTGCTGCAGCGCCGCCAGGCACCCGACGATGTCGCGCAGCGCATCCACCTGTGGATCGACCGCTTCGCCACCATCCAGGCTCAGCGCATCGATGAGATTGCGGCCTACGCAAGGACCCACCACTGTCGCCATGGCCATCTGAGTACCTATCTGGGCGACCGTGCCATCGACCACTGCTCGGCGTGCGACAACTGCGTCGTCGGCGAAGCACTACCGGATATCGACCTGCCGACCGAGCGGCAGCAACTGCTGACGATCCTCGATTGCCTCGATGAGACGGGCCACGGTTGGGGCCGTTTCAGCCTGATCCGCATTCTGCGCGGCGACGAAAAGGCCCCGGACAGAGGGCACACGCTGAACGCGTTCGGGGCGCTGCGCTTCCGGTCGCAATCGATGGTCGACGCCCTCATCGATGGGCTCCTGAACCACGGTCTCCTCTCCGATCGAGTGCTGAGCAATGGCGGCATGGTCCTGGAGCTCACCCCTGCCGGACAGGCGGCGCTGCGCAATCCACGTGTTCTGGACGCACATCTGCCCCAGAGCCCTGAACGCCAACCACGCCGCCAAGCGGACAATCTGCCTGAGGTCGACAGCGACCTCTTCGAACAGCTACGCGCGTGGCGGCTCGCGGAAGCCAGGGTGCGTAAGGTGCCGCCCCATGTGATCTTCCACGATGCACAGCTTCAGGAGATCTCGGCGACCAAACCCCAGACGATCGAGGCCCTGCTGAGCATCCGTGGTATCGGTGCACGCAAGGTCAAAGCCCACGGCGGGGCCGTGCTCGCCCTGGTGCGCGACCACCTCAACAGGGAAGGTGATCCGGCAGTTCCCCCCAACCCGGTACAATAGCAGGGTACGCAAGACAGCCACAAGGGAGGGACAGCGTGCAAGACCACCACGACACCGTCGATGTCGTCGTCATCGGCGGCGGCACCGCGGGCGTTATCGCCGCACTGCAGGCAGCGCGCGCCGGCGTGCGCACGGCCATCGTTCCACCCGATCTCGAAGATAGCGAGGCCTCTCACAGATGAAACGCGACACCTTCGACCACGCCGTCTACCAGGGCTGGGCCGATCGCTTCGGCTGCCCCATCGAGGCGCTCCACCGACCGGGCACAGTGATCATACCTGAGGCGGAGTTCGCCTCCACCCACGCCGTGCACATCTGGACCATCGGTGCGCGTGCCTTCGCCCGCATCGACCCCGTCCTGGAGACCCTCGTCGCGGAGACCATCGGCGACCGGATCGACGCAGAGGCGATCACCGCCTACCACCTTCATGCCACACTGGGCCAAGCCAGAATCGAGCGCGTCGAGGATAACGTCCTGCGCTATCTGTACCCGGGGGATTTCATTCCATTTTCTGCCCCGGCGCCCTCCATCGTCCGCGAGCTGGGACCGGACGATGCAGACGCGCTCGCGACCCTGAAAGCAACTTGCACGCCGGACGAGGTCGAAGTGGGTGAGGTCTCGGTCGAGGACGAGATCGGCTTCGGCTGTTTTGACGGCCCGAGGTTGGCCGCCATCGCGACCGGCTTTCGGCTCACCGGCTTCATGGACATCGGCGTCCTGACCGGTCCGGCCTATCGACGCCAGGGGCTCGGCAGGGCAGTCGTAAGCGCGCTCTGCGCCCGGTGCATCGCCCATCCAATCATTGCCCAGTACCGCTGCCTGGTGGCCAACGCCGGGTCCTACGCCATATCGCAGGCCCTGGGGTTCGGGCTAACCTTCACCCAGCAGAGCATCCATCTGCATCCACCCACGACCTGAGGAG
>JAXGUU010000441.1:0-3237 GCA_040774145.1 Anaerolineae bacterium | reverse complement strand
CCCGTCGCTCGCTCTTTAAGGTGCTCCGCCGGTTCGCTTGCCCGCCCCCCGACGCCTCGCTATCCTACCACAGCCTTTTTCTTTGTCAAGCCCTTTTCTTGCACGTCCTTGGGCTTCACCCCGGCTGCCCTCGCGTGATACTGTCCCCTCACGCAACGTCGCATCATACCACGCACCCCACGCCTGTCAATGGGCAATCCCGCGGTTCACCCCCCCCCAATCCCCCAACGCCGCTCGGGCTCGGGCCTTGAGCCGCGGTCCGGCGAGCCCACCGCGCACGGCAGCACCTCGGACTGGCGCCCACCGCCGCCACGACTAGAATCGGCGTATGCATACACAACTGCGCACAACCCAATGGGACGTGATGGTCGTCGGCGGAGGCGTGGCGGGCACAACTGCGGCGATCGCAGCCGCACGCAACGGCGCCTCGACCCTGCTCATCGAAAAGGACGCGTGCCTCGGCGGCACCCTGACGACCTGCCTTGTCGGCCCGATGATGACCTTCCACTCGGCGACCGAACAGGTCATCCGTGGCCTGCCCCAGGAGATCGTCGACCGCCTGATCGGGTTCGGGGCCTCACCCGGGCACCTCCTCGATACGAGCGGGTACGTGGCGACCGTGACCCCCTTCGACGCCGAGTCGCTCAAGCTGGTCGCCGAGCGGATGGTGCGTGAGGCAGGCGCGGAGATTCTCTACCACACGCTTCTGACCGCTGCGACCGCCGCCCCCAGCTCGCGTGGTGGGTCCGACCAGACCCTCACCGCGACCCATCGCGGCACCGTCACCGAGTTGCGCGCGAGGGTCGTCATCGACGCCACCGGTGATGCCGACGTGGCTGCGCGGGCGGGGGCGCCCTGTGACCTAGGCCGACCCGAAGATGGGCTCGTGCAGCCGGTCTCGCTGATGTTCCGGGTCACCGGCTGGGATAAAGAGTCGTTCACCGCCTATGCGATCGCGCATCCCGACGTTCTGCGCCTGAGCCGCCACGGCGCAGAGCCCTACAAGACCCAGCCCCTGGTCGCCGTCGCGGGGTTCTCTGACATCCTCCGGGAGGAGATGGCCGCCGGCAACCTGGGTGATCTCCAACGCGAGCACGTGCTCTTCTTCAACACCCACCGGCCCGACGAGGTCACCGTGAATATGAGCCGCGTGACCGGCACGAACCCGCTCGATGCCCGCAGCCTGACCGAGGCCGAGATCAAGGCGCGGGAACAGGTCTTCGCGATCATGGACTTCCTGCGCCGTCGCATCCCCGGCTTCCGTCACGCACGGATCGCCGCCATCGGAAGTCGCGTGGGCGTGCGCGAGTCGCGACGCATCATCGGCGACGTCGTCTTGACGGGCGATGACATCCGCCAAGGCCGCTCCTGGCCCGACGTCATTGCCCGCAGCGCCTATCCCATCGACATCCACTCGCCGACGGGCCGGAAGGACGAGGCGCTCGATGAATACGGCGACGACTGCGTCAGCCGGGGACCGACCTACCAGATCCCGTACCGCGCGCTGCTTCCTCGCGATACCGAGCATCTGCTGGTCGCCGGTCGCTGCATCTCGACCACCGCCGAAGCCCATGGCGCCACACGCGTCTCCCCCACCTGTATGGCGACGGGACAAGCCGCCGGCACCGCCGCCGCTCTCGCCGTCCGCGCCGGCGTCGTGCCACGCCAGGTCGACATCCGGGAACTCCAACGCACACTCAGACGCCAGGGAGCGGACCTGGGCTAACACAGATCCGGCAAGCCGGCCCCTCTGTCGATCGGGAACCTCTCGTCATCGAACACCGTCTGAAAGATAGATTCGCACAGACGAGAGGAGTTCGTCATGACATCCCGGTCGGCACCTAGGTTGCTGCTGTATGCGTGGTGGGTCGCCGTGCTCTGGCTTGCGATCACGCCCGTGCCCGCCCTCGCCGACGGCTTCATCATCATCGACCCGCCCTTCCCCGTCCCACCACCTGACGTCGCGGAATGGCTAACCATACGCTACCATCACGTTCAGGTAACCCTTGACGACCAGATCGCCACCACACGCGTGGATCAGGTCTTCCACAACGACGCACGCGTGGCGCTGGAGGGGACCTATCTCTTCCCGTTGCCCCCCGGCGCCGTGGTGGAGGACTTCAAGATGTGGGTCGACGACACCGTGCTTGAGGCCGAGATCTTGCCCGCCGCCGAGGCCCGCGAGATCTACGAGGGCTATGTGAGGCGCCGGCGCGACCCGGCTCTGCTGGAGTACGTCGGTCGTGATACCGTGCGCGCCCGCGTCTTCCCCATCCCACCCGGCGGCGAACGCCGCATCCGGCTCCAATACACGCAGGTCCTGCCGCTCGAGGAGCGGCTGCTGGCCTACCGCTATCCCCTGGACACCGAACGCTTCTCCGCCAAGCCACTGGAGGAGGTCAGCATCGTGGTCACCGTCGTCTCCTCGTCGGATCTCGGGCCTATCTACTCGTCAAGCCACCACGACGAGATCGAGATCGAGCGCGATGACCGGCGGCGCGCCGTCGTGAGCTATGCCGCCACCAACGTCCTGCCGGACCGTGATTTCGAGCTCTACGTGGGGACGCGCGACGACAATGTGGGCGCCCACCTTCTCTCGTTCAAACCCCACCAGGACGACGGCTTCTTCCTCCTGCTCCTGAGTCCCGCCCTCGACACGGGCGCCGCACGAGCCCTGCCCCGGGACCTCATCCTGGTTCTCGACACGTCGGGCTCCATGGAGGGCGACAAGCTGTCTCAGGCCCAGGACGGCCTGGCGTACATTCTACGCCACCTCAACCCGGAGGACCGCTTCAACATCGTCGCCTTCAGCAGTCAGACACGCTCCTACGCACCGCACCTCGTCTCGCGTGCCGAGGCCGAGGCCGCCATCACCTGGGTCGAGCGCTTGGAGGCCCTGGGCGGCACGAACATCTACCTGGCCCTCTCAGAGGCCCTCTCGCAGGTCGACGAAGACCGGCTGACCACCATCGTCTTCCTGGCCGATGGATTGCCCACCGAGGGCATCGTCAACGAGGACCGACTGCTCAGCGCGCTCCATGACGAGGCCCCCGAAGCCGTCCGCATCTTTCCCTTGGGCGTCGGCTATGACGTCAACGTACTGCTGCTCGACGAGATGGCGGGCAACCATCGGGGCCGCCCCACCTACATCACACCCGACCAGCGCATCGATGAGGAGCTCTCGAGCTTCTTCTCACGCATGCAGAGCCCCCTGCTGACCGGCATTGAACTGGAGGT
>JAXGUU010000440.1:0-3240 GCA_040774145.1 Anaerolineae bacterium | reverse complement strand
GGCGTAGCGGCGTCCCAGCGGTGCATCTGCAGGAGGTCGATGTGGTCGGTGTTAAGGCGCCGTAGACTCGCCTCGACACCCGCGATGATATGGTAGCGGGAGGCCCCGCGATCGTTGGGACCGTCCCCCATGGGGTTGAAGACCTTGGTGGCCAGGACGACGCGATCCCAGCGGCCCGCGAGCGCGACGCCGAGGGTCTCCTCCGAGCGCCCGCCCCGGTAGACATCGGCGGTGTCGATGAGGGTGATGCCCAGGTCGAGTGCTGCCGCGATGATCTCGTTGACGCCCTGCTGGTCGACTTTGCCGCCGAACTGGTTGGTTCCTAACCCTACGGCAGAGACACGGATGCCGGTGTTCCCCATCTGTCGGTAGTTCAAATGATCACTCCTTTGTGCTTGATACGGAACTCTGACTGTTGCTCTCCGGGTGGTTACGGGACGCGGTACCCCTCGATCGCTGCCTCACCATCCATCAGCAGCACACGTTCGACACAGATCTCCCCAGGCCAGGTGTTGGGCAGCTGCGTGTCGATCACGCGCTGCGCCATCGCGCGGAGGCCGATGCCCCAGCCGTTGACCTTGACCGACCGGACGGCAAGCGTCGGTTGGCACGCCTCAGCGGCGGCGCTCGCTGTTCCCTCCACGTTCAGTCTGCCGCGGACAAAGCCTGGAAGATCCAGGCCGGTCCGCTCAAGCAGCGCCGCGTCCACAGAGGCCTCGACCGTGACCAGGTTGACGTCAAAATCGACCGCAAAGCTGAGGTTGTCCTCGGCTCTTTCACGGAGGATCTCCTGGGCGATGCGGTTGATGTCATCATCCGCTACGATGACGCGGAATCGCTCATTCGGCTCTACCTGCTGCAGCGTCTCGAGGTCATCCAGCGTGCGGATGCGGATCTCGGGGAGGGCCGGGTTGGGCACCGGCGCGGCGGCGCTTTCCGCCGTGTCGGTGACGCCCAGCATGCGCAGGATCGGGCCGATGATGGGCCACTCCGGCAGGGGCGGCAGGTTGCGCGGTGCGCCGGGTGCGGCGAGCGCATAGGCAGCGGCGGGCGTCGCGGTCAGAGCGAGCGCCAGGATCAGCATGAGGCTCAGGCCAACAAATCGGTAACGGGTGTCCATCGGTTTCCCCCTCAAGTCGTCCTAGACTGGTGTCGAGCGACCTCCTCCCCGTCATCGGGTGGGCCGCTCCTCCTCGACCATTAAAGTAGATATACGTCTATCTATCTATAGTCTACCCTAAGCCGAGCGCAAGGCAAATGATGCTCGCGGGGCTCAACCTTCGTCGATGCCCCACCAGTACATGTCGGCAAGTTTGCTGTGCTCCTGATGGAGGCGCACATAGCTCTCGTAGCGATGCTCGTCGATCTGATCCTGCTGCAGCGCTTCGACGACGGCGCAGCCGGGCTCCACGGTATGGCTGCAGTCGGAGAAAGAGCACTGGGGGACGTAGGGCGCGATGTCGGGGAAGTAGGCATCGATTTCCTCGGGATCGAGGTCGAAGAGCGCCAGAGCGCGGATACCGGGTGTGTCGGCAACCCATCCGCCGCAGGCCAACGGCACCAGCTCTGCCACCGTCGTGGTGTGGCGCCCCTTACCGGTCGTTGCGCTCACGTCCATCACCCTGTGCCCGAGGCCCGGTTCGAGGGCGTTGAGCAGACTCGTCTTCCCCACGCCCGAGGGGCCGATGAGGGCCGAGGTCTTCTCGGCGAGGTAGGCCCGTAGGTCGTCGATCCCGTGGCGCGTCATCGCACTGGTGTATACGACCGCGTAGCCGATGGCCTCGTAGATGCCGAAGAGGCGTCGGGCTCCATCCAACCCGACGAGGTCGATCTTGTTGGCACAGATGAGCGAGGGGATCTCCTGGCGCTCCGCGCCGACGAGCAGGCGGTCCAGCATCTTCAGCCTTGGGTCGGGGTTGGCGCAGGAGGCAACGAAGACCACCTGGTCCGGGTTAGCGATGATGACCTGCTCCTGTTCGCGCAGGTAGCCCTGGCGATCCCAGCGCCGAGTTCCACGTCCGGAGGCAAGGGGCTTGAGGCGGGAGAGCGCCCGCTCACGCTCGAAGACATCCTCGATGACGAAGCTGCCGTCCTCGAGGGGGCGCCAGGCGACGCGATCGCCGACGGCGATCAGCGTCGCTTCATTGCGTTCTCTTTTCAGTCGACCGCGGACGCGTGCGACGACCTCCTCGCCATCGTCACTGAGTACCGCGTAGAATCCACTCTGGGATCGAATGACCAGGCCTTCGCGGAGCGTTCGATCGTCAACCATACATCGTGGCTGCGTTTCTGTAGCTGTGTTTTCTCATATACCATGATTGTACCCGGCGCCGGCGAGTTGGCAACCTCACCGGCGTGCCGGCGTGTACGCTTGACGTGGTCTGTAACCAAGCTTATACTCAAGGCGTTACAGCGCAATCACCCAATCGTAGCCATTGGGTGACGCTTGGCCGTGACGACACCGGGAGTGTGAGGAGGCGGTCGATGACATTTCGGTTGCGATGGCCCACCCGGTACGGGCGGATCATCCAACGCTACGGCGAGAACCCGGACGCTTATGCTAGGTTCGGCCTGCCGGGGCACGCTGGGATCGACCTGGCTGCACCGCACAACAGTGCGGTCCTCGCTGCCGCCGACGGTGTGATCAGCGAGGTTCGCCTCGACGCTTGGGTCCACCCCTTGTTGCGACCCTACGGCAATCAGGTGCGTGTGGAGCACACCGATGGCTTCACAACGATCTACGGTCATCTTTCACAGATCATGGTCACCCGTGGACAGAGCGTGCGGGCCAAGCAGCTACTCGGTCTCTCGGGCGACACGGGCTACGCTTCCCGCGCACACCTGCATCTGGGTCTGGTCAAGCGCGGCGCGACCTTGCGTGGGGAGACGGGTTTCCCTCACGATC
Source organism: Anaerolineae bacterium (assembly GCA_040774145.1). Classification (GTDB taxonomy): domain Bacteria; phylum Chloroflexota; class Anaerolineae; order B4-G1; family SLSP01; genus PWVB01. Next base: position 335 of record JAXGUU010000440.1, on the reverse strand, counting down.
TCGTCGATCCCGAGCCCTATCTTGTCGCCTTCGGCAGTGAGGAGGACGGGGAGCTTGCGATCCCCGATGTCAGCGTCGAGCTCGAGGTGAACAGCCCCGTGGCGGGCTTTCTCGCGGTGCGCGCGCTGCCCCACGCGGGCAGCGCCCTCGTCGCCAATCTCGATCACGGTATGGCGTTGGGCGCCCTGGAGAGCCCCGAGATCGTTCGGGGCAAGGTGGGGCGGAGCGGCATGTGGCTGTGGGTGCAAACGACCGAGGGTCACGTCGGCTGGGCTTCCGCGGCCTACGTCGCCATCGGACAAGACCCTGCGGGCCTGCCCGAGGAGGAGGTCCGC
>JAXGUU010000439.1:0-3242 GCA_040774145.1 Anaerolineae bacterium | reverse complement strand
TGGCCGCTTCCAGGGCCACTTTGAACTTGAACTGGTCGCTATGTTGGCGTCGTTTCCGAGTCATTCTGTGTCCTCCACGAGCTGCTGAGTGATAGTCTAATCCACTTAAGCTCGTGGTCTAGTTTTTGGGGGTCATTATAGATCGCCGCCCTCGGAGAGGTAGCTCCGCACCTCGTCGATCCAGGCCTCCACCTCCTGTGCCCCCCCGCCTGCGTCCTCCCGTTGGGGGGGAGAGACCGCATGCGGTGCCGGGCAGGCGTCAGCCGGCGACGCAACCGCCGGCGTCTCCGTGGGCACCGCTGTCGCCGTCGGCAACGACGTTGCCGTCGGCAACGAAACGGTGGCAGGTGGTGTAGCAGAGAACAGACTGCAGCCCAACAACAGGCTGAGGAGCACCAGCAGGCCTCCCCAGTGCCTCAAACGCGACCGATCCATGAACTGCTCGACCTCCTTATGACTCGATGCAGCATCTCAGTATAGCCGTCTCCGGTGAATCGACAATCCCCCACGTACCTGGCGCCGAATTGCGCGTCTGCGAAACACGCCTATAATAGAAGTCAGAAGATCACATCCAGGAGAATCTCAAGTTATGGAAAGCTCGCCTCACGTGTTTGACACTGACTCGAATCCTATGGGTAGCCTGCTCGACGAGTATATGGAGACCCGACGATGGCGCCGGGGAGAGATCGTGGATGGCGTCATCGCCTCCGTCAACCCCAGGTCCATCCTCATCGACATCGGTGGTAAATCCGATGCCGTCGTCCATCCGCGCGAAGTCGAGCGTATGTCGGATCAGGATCTGCAATCCCTCAAGCCTGGACAGGATGTCAGTGTCTATGTGATTGAGAACGATAGTGACGGCACCATGCTCGTGTCCCTTGCCAGGGCGGCTCAGCAGAGCGATTGGGAGCAAGCCCAGGAGCTCATGGAGAGCGGCGAGGCAGTCGATCTCACCGTCGTGGACACCAACAAGGGCGGAGTCATCGTGCGGCTGGGTGAACTCCGTGGGTTCGTGCCCGGTTCACAGTTGATGCCCACGTGGCGCCGCTTCCAGGACACCGCCAACCCCGATCGACGCTGGCGCGCCCTGATGGGCAAGATCCTCAAGCTGACCGTGATTGAGGTCACCGCAGAACGAAATCGACTGATCTTCTCGGAGCGTGGTGCTTACCAGCGCCGCGCGACCAAGAGCAAGATCCTCGAGTCGTTGGAAATCGGCTCGGTAGAGAAGGGCATCGTCAGCAATATCGTCCCCTTTGGCGCCTTCGTCAACGTGAACGGTGTTGACGGGCTCCTTCACGTCTCCGAGCTCTCCTGGAAGCGTGTCAACGATCCCCAGGAAGTCGTCCAGGCAGGGCAGACGATTGATGTCTACATCCTGGACATTGACCTCGAGAAAGAACGCCTGGGACTTAGCCTGAAGAGGCTGGCCCCTGATCCGTGGACCACGGTCGACGAGGTCTGCAGCGTGGGCGACATCGTGGACGTGAACATCGTGAACATCACCTCGTTCGGCGCTTTCGCAGCCATCGTCGAGCGACCCGAGCTCGAGGGCCTGATCCACATCTCGGAACTCAGCGACAATCCCATCAATCATCCGGACGAGGTCCTGTCCGTGGGCGACCACTGCAAAGTCAGGGTCATCTCCGTCAAATCCGATCAACGACGTATCGCCTTTAGCCTCAAGTCCGCCGATGGAACACCGTTGGCCCGCAACTGAGGTCTCATCCGGTCCATATCGTTGAGCACGGTCGAAGGCGTGCCCAGCGCTAACAGGTCGGCAGCCGATTCGTCGACCCTGCCAGTTCCCTTGAAGACCTTGGCCCCGGTGTGATCATACCGGGGCCTTGTTGCCCCACAGAGGAGGAGAAGATGTCTGAGATTCGATCACCGGCGGTCGCGGGAATGTTCTACCCGGCACAGGCGTCCACGCTACGGCAGGACATCGCCGACTACCTCAAACGCGCGACCCCAGCCGACCTCACATCGGTACGGGCCATCATCGCGCCGCACGCCGGCTACGTCTATTCCGGCCCCGTCGCGGCCTTTGCCTACCACGTGCTAGCGGAGCAGTCCCCGCAACCCGCCCGGATCCTCATCATGGGTCCCTCCCATCGAGCGTGGTTTCCCGGCGTGGCCATTGCTGATAGCGAGGGCTTCGCCACCCCCTTGGGAACGCAGCCGGTGGATCGTGACTTTGCCGCCGAGCTCTCGCAGCAGTGGCGCATTTTCAGTGCCATCAATACGCCGCATGGCCCGGAACACTGCCTTGAGGTCCAGGTCCCCTTCATCCAGACCGTTCTTCCCGACGTGCCCATCGTGCCGATGCTCTTCGGCGATGTCGATCCCATCGAGGTCGGACACGCCCTGGACGAGGTCCTGTCAGACGACGACCTCATCATCGTCAGCTCCGACCTGAGCCACTACCATCCCAACGACAAGGCCCACACGCTGGATCGCCGATTGCTGGACAGCGTGCTGGCCGGCGACAGGAAGGGCGTGGCCACAGGCGAGGCCTGCGGGCAGGCGCCAATCCTCGCCCTCATGGTGGTCGCCGCGTCACGAGGATGGCGCCCCCACCTGCTGGACTATCGTACGTCCGGCGATATCACAGGGGAGCGCCGGCAGGTCGTAGGCTATGCGGCAGTGGCCTATGTGGACGCAGTATCCTAGCACGGCCCTGTGGGACCGGGGAGGTGTCACGTGAGCCAAGGTTATCTGAACGACGTAGAGGGGCGCTACCTCGTCGACCTAGCGCGCCACACGATCGAGGCAGCCCTGGACATCGCCGGCACGCCACCGCATGAACCACCTTCTGAGGCACTTCATGAACCGGGGGCATCCTTCGTCACGCTGACGATGCGTGGTGATATCCTGCGCGGCTGCATCGGGACATTGATTGCGCGGCGTTCCCTGATCAACGATGTCCGCGCCAATGCCTTAGCCGCCGCCTTCGAGGATCCCCGTTTCTCGCCGCTCACCCAAGAAGAGCTGCCACGCATCCGCGTGGAAGTCTCGGTACTGACCAAGCCGCACCCCCTGGACTACGAGGGTCCACAGGATCTCGTCCAGAGGCTACGCCCTGATGTAGATGGCGTCGTCATCGAACATGGGTGGCATAGAGCCACCTTCCTACCGCAGGTGTGGGAACAACTGCCCACGCCCGAGGAGTTCCTGAGCCATCTATGCTATAAGGCCGGTCTCCCTGCCAATATATGGCAAGAAGGCAGGCTGAAGGTATC
>JAXGUU010000438.1:0-3253 GCA_040774145.1 Anaerolineae bacterium | reverse complement strand
GGGAGGGCAAGCCCTCGCCGGTGCCCGCACAGGAGATGTTGATCACGAACGTGATCATCCAGGGCCTGATCGACTCGGCGGCTGCCGGTCGCGAGGTCGCGGTATCCGTACCTGAAGTATGAGCTTGGCGCTGATGGGATCGGGACCCGTGTGGGGTTGGGGCGGAGGCCTCAAGGAAGCGTTGATCATTGCGTTGACGTCGGTCACCGCCATGATGGTCGTGGCGGGCTGCCGCCCTGCCCCATCGCCGGTGATGCACCCACCCTCCGGTCTCAGCTCCCTCTCGGTCGTCGACCCGGAGCAGCTTACGCCCGCTGAACAGACGCTGGCGCTGACGCTGCAGGGACTCGTGGCGGAGACGACGGAGGCGATCTGGATCAAGGATGTGGGGATGAACGCCTTGATCCTAGAGGATCTGGCAGCGGAGGGCGTCGAGCTGAATCAGGTGACCTCAGTCTGGGACCTGGTGGCGGCTCATCGCGATTCCGTCGAGGGCATGATCCTCTACGATCTGGGGACCGATAGCATCAACGTGGCCACCTCGCTCTGCGGCCCTCTGCGGGGCGTGGCGGTGGATAGCTCGCTGGAAGCGGAGGCGGTGGCTTTCGGGCTGCGCCCGCTGGCTGACGTCCGGGGCATGGACGAGGTGATGGCTTTCGAGGCCTATGGCGGTCTCTTCACGTCCGCCCCTCTCTCATCGCCTCTCTTTGCGATCCTGGTCGAGCAGAGCGAATCCAAGAACGCGCACCTGCGCGACTTTGCCGTCGCCTGCAACGCCTTCACCGTGTATGGGCTGGATCGTGATGATCACTCGCGGATCGCAGCATCGCTGGGCGCCGACCTCACCGTGTTCGGATGGGGCGGCGACGAGCATGCTTGGGTTCAGCAGGTGAGTTCAGAAGGAGGGGCCGGCATCCCCGCCGACTGGTCGCGCAACCTGTCCGTGCTCCAGCGCATACCGGCGACCTTGCCGGATCGCCCGCGACCGTCTGTACGGCCCGCACGAGAGGGCGAGCGTATCGTCGCCTTCGTGATGAGCGATGGCGACAATATCCAGTGGATGGGCGGGCAGTTCGTCACCTCAGAGAGCTTCTGGGCGAGCCCCCATCGCGGCACCTTCAACATGACCTGGGAGATGGCCCCGCTGCTGGCGGAGGTGGCGCCGCGCACGCTGGCCCACTTCTACCAGACCGCAAGCCGAGGACGTGCCCTGGATGACTTCGTGGTAGGACCCAGTGGGCTGGGCTATGTGTTTCATAACTACCTGCCCGATCGCGCGGCCTTCGCCGAGCGTACGGCGCGGGCGATGCGCACGAGCGATCTCTCCATCGTCACGATGCTCAATTCCAGCGGGGAGATGGAGCAGAGTGTGGAGTTGCTCGAGCAGCCCGAGGTGCTGGGCGTGATCTACAAGGACTATGCGCCCTACAATGCGAAGCAGGGGCGGATCTTCTGGCACGAGGGCAAGCCCTGCGTCAGCTATCGCTATCTGCTTTGGGATCCGCTCTACAAAAACAGTCCTGAAGGTGTGGCAGAGGCGATCGCAACTCTGCCGTCGTCCCCTGCGACGGATCCTGACAGCTATGCGCTCATCAATGTGCATGCCTGGTCGTTCTCCGACACGGGTGGCCCGATGGAGGCCGTCAGACGTACCATCGACCTTCTCCCGCCCCGCACGCGGGTGGTCACAGCTGAAGAGCTCATCAACCTGCTGCGACAGAACTTCGGGAGTCCGGTCGGGACGGATAATCGATAACCGACAACCGACAATAGACAACTTACGCTTCATATCAAAGGAGACAACAATGTTACGCGTAGCAATGCTAAGTTTCGCACACGTTCACGCCAATGGATATGCCCAGCACGTTGTGGATCACCCCGAGGCCGAGATCGTCGCCATCTGGGAGGACGATGAGGGACGCGGGCAGGCCGCGACCGAGCGCTTCGGCGTTCCCTACGAGATGGATCTGGAGAAGGTCGTCAGCCGCGATGACGTGGATGCCGTGGTGATCAACGCGTTCACCAGCCAGCATCCCTGGGTGATCAAGACGGCGCTGAAGTATGGCAAGCACGTGTTCACCGAGAAGGCGCTCTGTGTGAAGACCGAGGACGCCGATGAAATCGTGAAGTCGGTCAATGAGAGCGGCATCAAGTTCATGATCTCGCTCCCCAGCCGCACGCGCTCGGAGACGCTCTTCATCAAGCAGGTGTTGGACGCCGGTTGGCTGGGCGATGTCACGATGATGCGCGCGCGCGTGGCTCACAATGCGGCCCTGGACCACTGGTTCCACGGTGGGAGCGCTTGGTTTGCCGATGCGGATCTGGCGGGTGGCGGCGCGCTCTTCGATCTCGGTTGCCACACGGTGGACGTGATGCGCTGGTTCATGGGCAAGCCCAAGAGCGTGGTGGCCAAGATCAACACCTATTCCGACGCCTATCCCATCGACGATAACTCCGTGATCGTGGTGGAGTTCGAGAGTAAGGCACTGGGTATCCTGGACACGGCATGGGTGCAGCGCTCCGGACCGAACCCCATGGAGATCTACGGCACCAAGGGCTATATCGGACGTGATCCCAGCGGCGGTTTGCTGCTCCGCTCCACCGAGCTGGAGCCCGAGGGCATTCAGGGCTTCATCAAGCCGGCGAAGCTGCCCGACACATTGCCGATGCCGATGGATCAGTGGGTCAGCGCGATTCTCCACGGCACCGAGATGACGATCACCGTCGAGGACGGGCGTAATCTCACCGAGATGCTCGAGCGCGCTTATCAGGCCGCGCGCACCGGTAAGGAAGTGCAGTTCTAAGCTGAGTTAACCCTCTTCGCAAGGTAGCCCGGGCTTCAATTGGGCTACCTTGCGATGGTCCACCCCAATGAGGAGGTACCATGAGTAAACTGAAACTAGCTATGGTCGGCGCAGGCGCGATCTCCGGTGCACATCTTCAAGCGCTGTCGACCGTGGACGACATCGAAGTCGTCGCCATCGCGGATATCGACCTCAGCCGTGCTGAGAAGCGTGCCGCGGAATTCGGCATTCCCCACACCTATGTGGATTACCAAGAGATGATCGACAAGGAGGACGTGGAGGCGGTCTCCGTCCTCACGTGGAACGCGGCCCACGCGGCCCCCTCCATCTATGCCCTCGAAGCCGGCAAGCACGTCCTGGTGGAGAAGCCGATGTCCGCGACGCTCGACGATGCTGTGGCCATGACCCGGGCAGCCAAGAAGAGCGACAAGCTGCTGATGGTCGGACTC
>JAXGUU010000437.1:0-3256 GCA_040774145.1 Anaerolineae bacterium | reverse complement strand
CTCTCGACGATCAGCCGGCCCCCGATGGCCAGCATCCGATCCTGCATGCCGCTGATCCCCAGTCCCTTGCGCGTGAGGCGGGTATCGAAGCCGATGCCGTTGTCCTCGATCGCCAGCGTGATGCGGTCGAGATCGCAGCGCAGGCGGATGTCGACCCGCGTCGCGCGGGCATGACGTGCGACGTTGTGCAGGGCTTCCTGGGCGATGCGGTAGAGATCCTCGGTGACGACGGGGGGCAGAAGCCGGTCGTTGCAGTGCGCCTCGAGATAGACGAGGAGGTGGTACTGGGCACCGAATAGCAGGGCGTAGTCGTTGAGCGCCGCAGCCAGACCCTGTGCCTGAAGTGGTGCAGGGCGCAAGTCCTCGATCAGGCGCGTGGTCTCGCGCTGCGCGGCCCGAGCGGCCGTTTCGATCTCGGTTGTCATTTCCCCGATCTCGCTCAACACAGTGGCCACCTCCGGCGAAACATCGGGCGCCAGCGCCTCCATTTGCTCGACCTTCGTGCGGACAGCGCTGGTCGTCATCGCCAGGCTGAAGAGGTGTTGCTTTACCGTGTCGTGAAGCTCCCGCGCCAGACGGTTGCGCTCCTCGACCAGTGTGAGGGCGCGTACCTGGTCGGTGAGCCTGGCATTGCTCTCGCGCAGACGGTCCAGGTCCTGCTCATCTTCCGCCAGCGTCTCGATCAGGGAGTCCAGTTGTCGGGCAAGGTCGCCCAGACCGTCGCGCGCGCTGTCGCCGGTGCGCAGCGATAGGTCGCCGCGCAGCCATGCATCGGAGATCGCGACGAGGCGCGACAGGCGGCGGCGCCGGCCCATGCCAAGCCACGCTGCGAGCGCCGCACCACAAGCGCCCGCAATCAGGGCCACCAGAAACCGGTGGCCCATCGCCAGAGCTGGCGCGCCCAGCCAGCCCAGGAGAGTCTCGGCGAGCAGCGCTGCAGCGAACGCCGCTGTGCCACCGATGAGGCCGTCCATCAGTCGCGGACTGCGATGGTGCATGAGAATGCTCTGGTCGCTCATCGTCTGTCCTTCCGCTATTGAATTCATTCCTATCATAGCGGACAAGGCTCTGTCTGTCATCGCGCTAGCGGATAGGATGCGAATTGGACTTGGGGACAGGGTGGGGTAGAATGGCAGAACCTGGACGGGGAAGGTGCCCATGAAACCAACAGTGCTAAACAACCGCTATCGCCTGACCGAGTTGGTTGGTGCGGGCGGGATGGCGACGGTCTATCGGGGTGAGGACCTCCTGCTGGAACGGCCGGTAGCCGTGAAGTTCCTGCGCGAACCCTATGCCAGCGATGCTGACGCCCGCGATCGCTTTGTGCACGAGGCGCGTGCAGCAGCCAAACTCGACCATCCCAACATCGTGCACATCTACGATGTGGGCGTCGATCAGGGCGATCATCCGTTTCTGGTGATGGAGCTGGTGCAGGGCGAGGACCTGAAGGTCCTGATCCGCCGCGATGCCCCTCTGCCGGTAGCGCAGGCGATCCGGCTGGCCCAGGCGATCGCCTCGGGTGTGGGGGCTGCGCACCGGGTGAACATCGTCCACTGCGACCTGAAACCGCAGAACATCCTGGTGACCGAAGAGGGTCAGGTGAAGGTGGCGGACTTCGGCATCGCGCGGGCCCTGGCGCCTGAGGACAATGAGAACGAACCCGTGGAAGTGGTGTGGGGCAGCCCGCACTAACTGTCGCCTGAGCAGGCACGCGGGTATCGTCCGACGCCGGCATCCGATGTGTACAGCATCGGGGTGATGCTCTACGAGATGCTGACCGGGGTTCCGCCCTTCCATGATCCCGACCCTGAAGTCCTGGCGATGAAGCACTGCCGCGAGGAGCCCGCGCCGCTCACGGCCCTCAACCCCCGAATCCCAAGCGGTCTCGACTGGTTGGTGCGCAAGATCCTGTCCAAGGAACCCACGCAGCGGTACCGCAACGGCGACCAACTGGGTATGGCGCTCGAGCAGTATCTGCGCCACGGTGAAGATGGCACGGGACCGTTCCTGCCGCTGGCTCAGGAGACGCCGATTGTTGCCACGGCCCGGGGAGCCGGTGTGGCGCCTGAGGTGGGGCAGGTCGGCGCGCCCCTGGAGGCAGCTCAACCCGTGCCGCAGCGTTCGGTTGCTGTCGCTCCCGCCCAACCCGCGGCTCCTCCGGCTGCACCCCTGTCTCCACAGGCCGATGAGGGCACGCAGCCCATCGCGCGCCACGGCTCACCCGACACCATGGTGTGGATGCTGTTGCTGGTCGCCGCCATCGCCGTGATTGGCCTGGTCCCCCTGTGGGTCTATGTCTACCAGGCGTACACGGCACCGGGCCCGCGGCCCACGCCCAACCCCGAGATGACGGCTGCTGCGGAAACGCCAGGGAACAATGAACGACAGGTGACGGTGCCCAACCTCACCGGGTTGGGGGTCGCCGACGCACAGAGGTTGGCCCAGAGTATGGACCTCGAGATCGAGGTGTTGGGCGAACAGGAAAGCACCGATGCCCGACCGGGGGCGGTGCTGCAACAGACACCCACTGCCGGAACGCGAGCACCTGCCGGGTCGGTTGTCAGCGTTCTGGTCGCCGCTGGACGGGAGCTGGAGCTTCCGGACGTCGTCGGCTATGACCTGGAGACGGTCCAGGACGGCCTTGAGAATGAGGGGCTGCTGCTGGTCATCACAGAGGTCCGCAGCACCGAGACGCGGGGGACCATCCTTGGCCAGGAGCCGCTGGCTGGATCAACGGTTCGGGTCGGCGATGCGATCACGCTCACGGTCAGTGGGGGGGCCAACATTCCGATTCCCCTGGGTGTGAACCTCAACCAGCAGGTCGTCCTTGAGCAGGCCTGGGTCTCGGACTTCGGCTACAGCCCTGGCGGGACCGTTCCCGTCACGCTCCGCTGGAGGTGTCTTGCACCTCTGGGTGCGTCCTACAAGGTATTCGTCCACGTGCTCACCAGTGACATGCAGACGTTGGTGGCCCAACACGACACTGTTCCGCTCAACGGCCTGCGCCCCACGACGAGTTGGGTGCCCAATGAGATCGTCAACGACCCCCACCAGGTCGTCCTGCCCCAGGGCACGGCCCCGGGGACCTACCAGATTCGGGTGGGCCTCTACAGCGATGCGGGCAGGCTGCCCGTCGTCGATGCCGGCGGCGTGCAGGTGGTCGACGACACCATCTTCGTGACCACGATCACCGTCCGGTAGGTCAGCGCGGGTCGGGCCTCGTTCCGTCGATTTCTCTGGTATAATTCGTTTGTTG
>JAXGUU010000436.1:0-3267 GCA_040774145.1 Anaerolineae bacterium | reverse complement strand
TTCAGCGCGACCGAGAACCAGCTTCCCGATAGGCTGTCGCCGACCCATCCGGTGAGGGGCGACTTCGATGCGAGTCCGTACTTGCCCCCTACAGGCACCGGGGTGCCGGCGAAGATGCCGTTGGCAATGCAGATGGGGTTTTCCGGCGACAAGGGGTCGCACCCGGGCTGGATGTTCTCCCACAGCAGGCGTGAGGCCATCGACACGCCGCCGATGTACATCATATACCAGCTCTCAGGCTTCTCCTCCGTCCACGTACGCCGAGTTGTCAGATCAATATGCAGAATCTTCCCATGATAGCCATACATGCAGCTTCCTCCTTCTTGGGGATGTGGGTAGATCAGCCGCCAGCCAGAATCGACATCAGGATAAGCCGGTCACCATGCGACGGCGCCTGATCTAGCTGCGTTGGCTGGATCATGTACTTGCCGTTGAGGTTGAGCATATTCGAGGACTTCAGGGCGGCGAAGCTAGGGTCGATGACCTCTCCCACCAGCTCCGGATATGTAGCGCCCAACCTCTCGAGGATCTCACGGAAGGTCGTGCCATCCTCCAGACTAAGCGAAACGCGGGGTTTTCGCGTGAGCACGCGTGATAGACCGGCGAACTCAACAGTTACTTCCATAGCCCTCCTCCAACAGTATCGTAACGGAATGCTATGCTTGTCGGGTGTGCCTGGTAAACCGGGCACACCCATTATACTCCTACTTGAGCGCCCCAGTAGGGGCAATCGTCGCGCCGCAGACCTGACAACTAACACGCGCAACGGAGAGGGGCTGGGCTCCAAGCTCGCCGGCCACTAGCAGCATCGAAACGCGAACCGCCTGCAGCGGAAAAACTCTACTCCTGCACCTCGACATCAACCACCGTACCGGCATCGGCGCCCGAGGGTTCCTCATCCTTCACGAGAGCCGGCGGCTGGAGTTGCGGAGGTTTGAGATCCTGAGGCATGATCGTCTCGCCACGGAAGTAGGCACCTTCGTTGATCAACAGTGACTTCACAGTGAGATCCCCCCAGACGCGTCCGGTGTCCAGGAGCTCGACACGGGTCGCCGTCACGTTACCCTGAATCGCACCGGCGACAGAGATGTTGTTCGCCTTGATCTGTGCGCGTATCTTGGCGCTCTCGGTCACGACGAGGTTCCCGGTCAGCTCGATCGTACCCTCAACGATGCCATCCACGCGCAGCCCTCCGTCACCCTGCACATCGCCCTTGATGTGGGTGTTGGGGCCGATCGTCGATTCGATCGGGGAGGATGTAGACGGACGGCTGGGTGTCGGTGTTTTGGGCGATGGATCCAGCGTCGGCTGATTCTTGCCCTTCCCTCCAAGAAACGACATTGACTTCCTCCTAGTATTGTAGTTGCGCCGCGAACCTGAGCTCCGGGGCGGCTACCGGGTCACGGCGTTCCAGACCAGCGGCTAGCCGGAGACCATCATAGGACCATCGGACAGCGTGTCAAGCACGGTGATCGGCGCCGGGCCCGGCTACGGCGCAGCGCCAGTCCCGATCGTACCACGGGCCTCAGCCAGCGCTCGCTGCTCATCGGCGCTCAGACTGTAAGTCGAGCGCCAGTTCTCCAGGGGCTTTGCGTAGACCCGCACCTCATCGCCGCTGTGCAGGCCTGTGACCACGGCCCCGTGGCCTACCGCATCCACCAACGCCAGGGAGAAGCTCTGGTCTCCTCCCACACCTTCATAGGCATTGTACCGCACCACCCCTACTCCCTGGACCGTATGGGGAACAAGAGCCGCGATGCGCTCCTGACCGCGCTCCAGTCGTTGCAGCAGCACGTCGTGGGCATCGAGCCGCTTGACGAGGGGCAACAGAACGGCCTGCTCCGGCACCGCCGAGAGCGCATCGGCGATCTCCAACAGGCTCTCATAGCGTTCCTGAAGGCTGACGATCCGTCGCTCAAGGGTATAGATCCAGTACGCTGCCACGAAGAGCAGAATCGTGCCGGCTATCACCCAAGGTATGAGTACGTTGTCCAAACCCACCTCCAACCGTCGGCCTAGCGGATGACCTGAAGATGCCCGAGAATGAGTCGATCACCGACCATCATACCATCGACGCTCAGCTGAGCAATGCGGCGAACACTCCCCATCTCGTACATGCCGACCTCGACCGTATAGAGGCCCTCGGGCATATCAGAGCGGAGAACCAGCCGGTAGGGATCGGTCATTCGCTGTCCCGCCAGCCATTTCGGGAACCACAGATAGGACGGAAACGCTCCGCCGAGCGGCGTATAGTCGTGTCCCAACCAGAGGTTGCCCTCAGCATCCATCACATGGATGAAGACCGTGTAGCTGGTCTCGGGGCGCGCCAGAGCCTGCCATGTGAGGTCTAGATGCAGTGGTTGCCCGGCCCGGACGCGCAGTGGCTCCTGCCAGACACCGTTACGCATGCGGAGCCCAACACGTGCTCGAGCGGAGACCAGAGCGACCTGATTGCCCAGATTCGTCAGGGCCCGACGCACGGTCGCAGACGCACATCGAGCCTCCTTCGCTTCAATGATCTCAATTGTACCCAGTGAGAGCCTGATCGAACCATCAGACAGCAGCAGCGGGCGCCGCCCATCGCCGAGCGCATCGTATCGCAGGTCGAGAGGGTACTCGCCCGGAGGCAGATCAAAGGGCACGTGCAACAGGTAGCGCTCGACGATCACCTCACCGGGCCGCCATTCCGGCGTCAGACGACGGCTATCCGTCGTCCAGGCCTGCTCAACGGTACCCAGGTCCGCTACCGGCATAAGGATCTCCGAGGTCGAGAGCGGTACGCGGGCATAGAGGGTGAGCGGCAGCGTCGCCCCTTGCTTCACACGACGATCCGCAAGGTCGTAGCCCAGCATCTCCAGCTGCCCATCATCCCAAGCAGCATGGAGCGCGACCTGCGGCGTGCCGACGTCCAGCGCCGGGGGTTCCAGGACACGCCACAGCGAACCCTCCGGTCGCAACCGGAAGCCCAGCTGGCGCACGTCCCGCCGGTAGTTAGTGAGATAGACAGGACCGGAGGCCAGGTTAGCCATCACACTCTCGACCCACGGCGTGGCCCCCGTAACATAGACAGGACGTAGGTCCTCAGCGTCGAAGGATATCCCTTCAGCCAGGGTCGTATAGAAGAAGGGCGTCAGATGCTCCCAGTCCGAGATCAGAGCAGCGCCCTCCCCGCGGCCCGCGAAGCGCTCACGCAGCTCCGCGACAAAGGCGTCCGCATCGTGCCACGTGCGCAGCGAGATCCTTGGCAGGTGTCCGTAGCCACGCACG
>JAXGUU010000435.1:0-3301 GCA_040774145.1 Anaerolineae bacterium | reverse complement strand
TAACCGCTCAAGGCCGGCAGCCACGCCCTTGAGCGGGATGCGTCGGCGCGGGCGCCCCGTGGAGCGAACCTTGGTGCCTCTCGAGGTCGGCATCCCGCGCAAAGCCGAAGCCCGAGCAGCCTCGGGACGCCGGCTTTGGGCGGTGGTCTGATGGCGGACCGTCGCATTGCAGCACCTTTGATGTCTCTCGAGGCGGGTAACCGCTCAAGGCCGTCGGCCCGAGAAGCCTCGGGTTTGGCCCTTGAGCGGGATGCGTCGGCGCGGGCGCGACGTTGCGGCGGGCGCCGTCCGTGATAGACTTAGGGTGATGCGTCATCAGGTGACCGTCCCCGCGCATCCACTGAGGACACAGCGACTTCCCTACGGCGCACCGCGGTAGGGCTTCATGATAGTGTTAGTGATGGAAAGGATCTAACCGATGAATGAGATACCACGCGTACCGTCGATCGAATTGGGCGCCACGGGCGTGACGGTGAGCCGCCTGGCGTTGGGGGGCTTCCACCAGCTGGAGATATCGTCCGAGATCGTCCACCAGGTGGTCGATGCCTTCCTGCAGGTGGGCGGCACCTACATCGAGACAGCCCGCAGCTACGGCAACGGCGCTTCGGAGACGAAGCTCGGACGGGCGCTGGCGGGACGCCGGGATCAGGTGGTGCTCGCCAGCAAGAGCGGCGCACGTGACGGGGAGACCATCCGGCGCGATCTGGAGACCTCGCTCGAGCTTCTGGGCACCGATCACATCGAGTTCTACTTCTTCCACGGGGTCAACACCCTGGAGGAGCTCGACACGATCACAGGCAAGGGCGGCGCGATGGAGGCCCTGCTCAAGGCCCGCGACGAGGGACTCATCACGGGGATGGGCTTCAGCAGCCACCGTCCGCCTGAGCTCTACCTGGAGGCGATCCGGCGCATCCCGCTCTCGGTCATCCTGATCTGGGATAATTACCTCGAGGAGCAGTGGATCCCCGAGATTCAGCAGCAGGTCTACCCGCTCGCCCGAGAGAAGGGCGTCGGCATCACGGCGATGAAGCCGCTGGCGGATGGCTTCCTCTACCGTTCGCCTGAGCCCGCCCTGCGCTATGCGTTCGGATCGGGCTCCGATGTGTTGGTCTGCGGGATGAACCGCGTCGAGCACGTCTATGAGGCGGCGGCTGCGTTGGCCAAGGGGGCCGCCGATGAGGCGGAGCGTGAGGCGATCCTGCGCGATGCCCCCGAGTTGGGCGACTATGTTTGCCGCCAGTGCGGCGGGTGCTCGGCGGCGCTGATGGCGCTCTTCCGGTTGGAGGGCTATGTCGACCGGCAGATGATCGACTACCTGCCCCACGATCCGGCGGACTATGCGTTGCGATTGCGACTGGCCCATTGGTTCGATCTGACCGCGACCGCGCGCCGCACGTACGCCGAGGCCGGCTGGGATGACGAGGCGTTGGTGGTCGGGGCCAAAGGTGTGGCCTGCCCCTACGGCATCGACGTGGGTCGCAAGGCAACCTTTGCCCTGGCAAAGCTCCGCGGTGACAAGCTGAACGTGCTCTAGGGATGGCTAGATCCCAACGACTGGAGGATCGGCTCGCTGCGTTGGGCGAGCTGCGGGCTGATCCGACGTCCAAGACGACGCTGTCGGAGCTGCAGCGGGCGCTGGCCTCCAAGACCAGCATGGTCGTGGGGCGTGCGGCTGAGATCACGGGCGAGTTCCTGATCTCCGACCTCGAGCCCGACCTCGTCGAGGCCTTCGAACGCTTCATGAACAATCCCACAAAGGTCGATCCCGGCTGCATCGCCAAGACGGCGATCGTTGAGGCGCTCTACAGATTGGAGGCCTACCAGCCCGATCTCTACCTGCATGCCATCGGGCACGTGCAGATGGAGCCGGTCTGGGGAGGGCGGGAGGATACCGCTGCCAAGCTTCGGGGCCTCGCGGCCCTGGGCTTGGTGCGCATCAACACCCCCAACGTGATGCTGCTCCTGGCGCAGCTGTTAGCCGATCCCGAGGCGGACGCGCGGATCTCCGCGGCCCGGGCCATCGGCTATGCGGGCCTGGAGGCGGGCGTCCCGCTGCTGCGCTTTAAGGCGCTCAGCGGTGATGAACACCCTCAGGTCATGGCTGAGTGCATGAGCGCGCTCATCCAGCTGGATCCTGAGGCCTCGCTCGCCTTCGTGGCGGGTTTCCTGCACAGTGAGAACCGTGCCGAGCAGGAAGCCGCGGCGGTAGCGCTGGGCGAGTCGCACCTGGTGCAGGCCTTCCCCTTCCTCGAGGCGGCGTGGGAAGATGCCATCGATGGTGAGCTGCGGCAAGCGCTGCTGGTGTCGATCGCCCTGCTGCGTCACGAACGCGCGCTCGACTTCCTGCTCGCGTTGGTGGCGCGTGGCGGGCGTGCGGCAGACGAGGCACTCGCGGCGCTGAGGATGTACGAGAACGACCGGCGGATCTGGCAGCGTGTCGAGCGGGTGCTGCAGGAGCAGATCACGTCCGAGGGAAGGGGTGCACGTGGCTGATGAGGCGCCGAGTAGCCTCGGCGATGCGCCGAGTAGCCGCGGCGAGGCGCCGTGTAGCCTCGACGATGCGCCGTGCGGACCCGGCGATGCGCCGAGCAGCCTCGGCGATGCGCCGTGGATGGTGGCGATGGACCGCGTCCTGGCGGCCCTGGCTTTTGCTGCCGAGCGCCATCGGGGTCAGCGGCGCAAGGGGGTGACGCATGAGCCCTATATCAACCATCCGATCGGTGTGGTGACGCTCCTCTGGGAGGTCGGCGGCGTGCGCGACGTGACGACGCTCGTTGCGGCGCTGCTGCACGACGTGGTCGAGGATACCGCGACGACGCCTGAAGAGGTCGCGAGGCGCTTCGGTGTGGAGGTGGCGGGGATCGTGGCGGAGCTCACGGACGACAAGTCGCTACCCAAGGCGACGCGCAAGCGTCTGCAGATTGAGCACGCCCCTAACGCATCGCCGCCAGCCAAGCTGGTCAAGCTGGCTGACAAGATCCACAACGTGAAGGAGATCGGATCGGCGCCCCCTGCGGGATGGTCGCTAGACCGACGTCAGGCCTATCTGGATTGGGCGCGGGCCGTCGTCGCCGGGCTGCGAGGGATCAACCCGGCGCTGGAAGCGGCCTTCGATGAAGCCCTCGCGGCAGCACAGGCAGCGATCACCGTCCGTACCTAAATGACAAACAGCCCTCGAACTCGAGGGCTGTTTGCCGCTGCCATTATCTTTGAACGGGCGTAGTTCACGCCCAAGTCGACTACTCGAACAACCGGAACAGATCGTGGATCAGATGGGTCAGACTAAGCTCCGGCTCCAACT
>JAXGUU010000434.1:0-3327 GCA_040774145.1 Anaerolineae bacterium | reverse complement strand
CGAACTCCACCAACTTGTCGATGGCGCGCTCAGGTCGTCGGCTCTTTTCGAGCGGAATCACATCGCCATCCTCGATCTCGATGAAGGGGTGGATCTTCAGCATCGATCCTAGGATCGCCTGGGTCGCCGTCAGCTTACCACTGCGGTAGATGTAATCCAACGTATGCGAGACCATCACGACGTAGATCCGCGGGATCATCCCACGGATCCGGCGCACCACCTCGGGCAACGGAAGATCACCCCGCTGCAATAGCTCGCCGGCACGTTCCACCAGCAGCCCCAACCCC
Organism: Anaerolineae bacterium; assembly: GCA_040774145.1. Classification (GTDB taxonomy): domain Bacteria; phylum Chloroflexota; class Anaerolineae; order B4-G1; family SLSP01; genus PWVB01. The sequence continues at coordinate 3,040 of JAXGUU010000434.1, read as the reverse complement.
ACAGACACCGTCTGCGAGTCCAGAATCGTGATGTCGCAGCGCCCCATGAAGTCACGCGCTGCGATGCGCGCATTGCGCAACACCGGGCTCAGACGGCCCGACGAAACGATTACCAGCATCTGATTCGTGCGGTAAAGAGAGCGCTCATAGACGGCACGGAAGTCATCACACGACGGCCCCACGATCTCCACCGGATCACGTGAGACCCTGAGCGTGTCCAGCAGCGCCACATGCCCTGGCGTCTGTTGGTCGTACATAAAGACCTCATCGCCGGCTCTGGCGACAATCGGTAGGACCGTGGCGCCCAGCTCGCGCAGCCGTTCCACAGGGAGGAAGGCTGTACCGTCGGTGATCAGTTGTATCTGAGAGTTTCCCGCCACGCTGTTGCTCCTGGTCTGACTAGTCGACACGGTCCCAAGATTGTCTCGGGAACAAGATAAGTCCGGAGGTCGCGATCCGCGCCTCACTCAATCGACATGATGTAGGGATAATGTGGCTGACCGCCGGCTACCACCTCAAACTCCAGGTCCGGATACAGGTCCATCAGGAGTTGCACGAGCTCCTCCGCCTGCTCCGCGGATACCTGTTCGCCGTAATAGAGGGTCACGAGCTCACGATCGTCGAGCTCGGCCTCGGCCAACAGCCACCGGACCGCTTCCTCAAACGAGCGCGCATCGACCACCAGCTCGTCCTCCAGAAGGCCGATGGCGTCGCCTTCCGACACCGCGATCCCGTTGAGTTCGACGTCGCGCGTGGCCCAGGTCACCTCTCCGGTGATGACGTCAAGGGAGGATGCATACATCGCCTCCGCGTTAGCATCAAGCGCAGCGTCCTGATCCAGAGCCAGCAGCGCGGCGACCCCTTGCGGGATGGTCCGCGTTGGCACAACTCGAACCTGTTTGTCGCTCACCTCAGCCGCTTGCTGAGCTGCCATCAGGATATTCTTGTTGTTGGGCAGGACGATCACCTGGCCCGACGCCACGCTGTTCACCGCATTGAGGATCTGTGCAGTACTGGGATTCATCGTCTGCCCACCTTCCACAACCGCCGTCGCGCCAAGGCTGTAGAAGACATTGGCCATCCCCTCGCCGGCTGAGACCGCCACCACGCTCACCGACACAGGCTCGGTGGGTACAAGAAGGGAAACCGGCGGAACCGCGACCTCCTCGGCGGACGTCTGACCCGAACGCGATGCCGTATAGGCCTCGTACTGCGCCTGCATATCCTCGACCACCACGTCGCGGATAGAACCGAACCGCGCACCGTAACTGATAGGGGCGCCAGGGTCCGCCACATGCACGTGAACCTTGACGACGCTCGCATCACCCACCGTCAGGGGACAGTCCCCCATCGCCTCAATGCCTTCTCGAATATGCGACACGTCAAGACCCGTACCCATGATGAGGAACTGCACATCGTACGGATAGGCGGCATCGAATTCAAGAAACTCTTCGCCCCCGGGATGCGCTACCAAGGACACATCAGTGACAGCCGTGACGCCGATCGGAGCTTCAGCCATAGGGAGTCCCTTCATTTCGCGCAGCATACCCTCAAAGATCACATAGAGGCCCTGTCCACCGGAGTCAACCACACCGGCTTGCCGTAGGACAGGCAAGAGTGAGGGCGTCCGCGCGACAGATGCGTGGGCACGCTCAACCAACCGCGTGAAGAACGCCATCAAGTCGGGGGTCTCGTGAGCAGCCACGGCGGCTTCGTCCGCCATGTCCCGAACGACCGTCAGAATCGTCCCCTCGACCGGCTTCACCACACCTTTGTAGGCCGTGTCAGTGGCCCGTTGCATCGCTTCGGCAACGTTCTCGCTCGTGATCTGACCGTGACCGTCCAGACCGTGGGCAAAGCCCCGCCAGATCTGAGACAGGATCACGCCGGAGTTGCCGCGGGCCCCCATCAGGGCGCCGTGGGCCAGCTTCGCCATCAGGCGTCCCACATGCGGTTCGTCGATGTCCGCGATCTCATCCCACGCGGAGGTCATCGTAAGCATCATATTCGTCCCGGTATCCCCATCGGGTACCGGGAAGACGTTCAGAGCGTTAATGGACTCCTGATGATAACGCAACCAGGCCAGCGCCGCCGATACCATCGACTTCAAGCGCCGCCCATCCAGCGTGCGCACCACCCCAGCCTCCGGGCTAACCACTATATCTTCCCTCCCTAGTCCAGATCGCTCACACGCAGGGCCTGAACGTGGACGTTGACCTGGGCAACCGGCAGCTCCAACGCTCGCTCTACCTGGTACTTGACCACATCCTTGATACTCTCAGCCACACTCGTGATGCGTGTTCCATATTCTACCACGACGTAGAGGTCGATGACGATACGCCCGTCGCGAACGACGACTTCGACGCCCCGTTTGCGATCCGCCGATAGGATATCCGCCAACCCTGTAGCGAAGTTCCGCGGCACCGTGCCGACCACCCCATAGCATGTTTGAACGGCTTCACTGACAATGGAGGCGATCGCCGCCTGCGCGACCTCGATCTTTCCTCGCGCTCGAACCCCATCTTCCATGATCCTGTAACCTCCTCCAGTTGCGTCTCGCGCCCTTTGTGGTATCATACTTCAGTCATCGATAACAGTGAGGTGGATTATGGCTAAGTGCGAAATATGCGGTAAGAGCCCTATGTTTGGGCACAATGTAAGTCACTCGAAGCGCGCGACCAATCGAATGTTCCGCCCGAACATCCCGCGCAAACGCGTGATGATCGACGGTGTCTATCGTCGCTTGCACGTGTGCACGCGATGTCTGCGTACGCTCTCGCGAGCCGACAGCTAGACACCGCGAGACTCACGCTTCCTACGGCCCCACGCGCCGCGTACCCGATGCGTGTGGGGCCGTTTCTCATCCTCTGAACCGCCCCCCAGATCATAGGATCGAACGCCGCAACGCATCCAGCCCCGCGGCGATGCCTGCAGGCGCAGCGAAGATCGCAGAACCCGCCACCAACATATCCGCACCATGGGCAACCGCTTGCGGTGCCGTCGTCGGATCGATCCCGCCATCCACCGACAGCCAGGCCGT